>NZ_JBFBAS010000008.1:0-236727 GCF_040682335.1 Streptomyces sp. NPDC051219 | reverse complement strand
CCCCCCCCCCCCCCCCCACCACCCCACACCCACCCCCCCCCCCACCCCACCTGGGCCACCCCCTCCTTGGTCTACCACACACCCAAACCCCCCCCCGGGCGGGGGGCCGGGCCCACGGCCCCCCCCCGCCTCTTCGTACGTGGTTACTTCACCGCCAGCACCAGCGCGTCCGACGGCGACGCCCAGACCGTCCGCGCCTCCCCGAAGCCGGAAGCGCGCAGAGTGCTTGCGTGCCAGGCCGCCGAAGGGGTCTCCCCGTCGGCATGCTCGCCGTAGATCGCGAAGCGTTCGGCGGTCGGCACCGCGAGGTCGGGGTCCTGGGCCGCGAGCGCCCACCACTCGGCCCAGTCGAGCGTGCCGGCCGCCTTGGCGGCATCCATGCCGGCGTGCCGGGTGGCCCGCTCCGCCGCGTTGATCCGGGGCGTCGACTCGTCGATCATGTGGTCGGCGTTCATGAACACACCGCCGTCGCGCACCAGGCCGCCGATCCGCCCGTACAGAGCCGCGAGCGGATCGAGGTGCAGCCAGTGCAGGGCGGTCGCCGTGAGTACCGCGTCGTACGACTCGTACGGCAGCTTCCGCGTCCACTCGGGATCCTTCAGATCCGCGGTGACGAAGGTGACCCGCTCGTCCCCCGCGAAATACCCCTGCGCGATGGTCAACAGCGCGGGGTCGAGGTCGACCCCCGTACTGACGGCTTTCGGGAACCGCTTGAGCAGCCGGTCCGTAATACTTCCCGTACCGCAAGCGAGATCCAGTACCCGGGGCTCCGGCCCCACCAGTGCCCCGACCATGTCCAGCATCACCCTGAACCGCTCTTCACGGTCGGGCATGTACCACTCCTGCTGCCGGTCCCAGCTGTCCTGCCATGCCTGCCAGTCGGTCCCGGCAGCCGTCTCCGTCATTCCGAACCCCTCCGCCGCGTAATACCCTCGAAGCAGTATCAACCGTTACTGAAACTCTAGACCGCCGCCGTAAGGACTACAAGTGGAACTGGCCTATTACTCGGACTACGCCGTGCGCCTGGTCAACAGCGAGGAGCCGGCCCGCAACAAGGACGCCCTGACCTCGGTCGAAGCGGTCCGTGACCTGTTCGGCGCCAGCTCTCAGGCGGCCCGGCGGGCCACCGACGCGGACGTCACCCGCTTCCGTTCGGTACGGGCCCGCCTGCGCGCGGTCTTCGAGGCGGCCGATACGGGCGACGAAGTCCTCGCCGTCGACCTGCTCAATTCACTCCTGCTGGAGTTCCCGGTCAGCCCGCAGATCTCCGGGCACGACTACAAGGACGAGGACGGCCGCCCCAAGTGGCACATGCACCTCGCCGACCACCCCTCCAACGCGACCGCAGGCTACGCCGCCATCGCCTCCATGGGGCTCGCGTTCCACCTCACGGAGCACGGCGCGGACCGGCTCGGCCTCTGCCAGGCAGCGCCCTGCCGCAACGCCTACCTCGACACCTCGACCAACCGCTCCCGGCGCTACTGCTCGGACCGCTGCGCCACCCGCGCGAACGTCGCCGCCTACCGGGCGCGCAAACGCCTGGAGACGGAGCGGTCGGCGAGCACCGGCCTCACCGCCGAGACCAGCCAGGACAGCACCACCCCCACCGAGCGCCGGCGGCCGGGCGTGACCGGCCGGTAGCGGGCCCGTACCCGTCCCAGCACCAGCTCGGCAGGCACCGTACCGAACACCCGGCTGTCTCCCTCGGCGTCCGGATTGTCGCCGAGGACCCACCAGCCGCCTTCGCGCCGCTCGACCAGCCGCTTCACGATCAGCAGGTCCTGTTGCAGCGGGTGACGCAGGACGGCCACGTCACCGGCCCTGAGATCCGTTCCGTAATGGACGAGCAGCTGATCGCCGTGCAGGAGGGTCGGAACCATGGAGAGCCCCATCACCTCGGCGACCCCGAACGGTCTCATCGGCTCCCGCTTCTGATCCGTCATCCGGCACCTCCCGGTCCGTTCCGTGTGTTCGGCCACCAGTCCCATACTGACCCTGGACTTTTGTCCTAAGCCCACGGGGGCGCCCGCGAAAACAGGTCTCTCACGGAGTAATGTCCCACCTGAGAAGACGATCACGAGGAAGGACAGCTCAATGCTTTCCCGCCTGTTTGCCCCCAAGGTGAAGGTCAGCGCCCACTGCGACCTCCCGTGCGGCGTGTACGACCCGGCCCAGGCCCGTATCGAGGCCGAGTCGGTCAAGGCCGTCCAGGAGAAGTTCCAGGCCAACGAGGACCCGCACTTCCGGGCCCGCGCGACGGTCATCAAGGAGCAGCGCGCCGAGCTCGCCAAGCACCACGTCTCGGTGCTGTGGAGCGACTACTTCAAGCCCCCGCACTTCGAGAAGTACCCGGAGCTGCACCAGCTGGTCAACGACGCCCTGAAGGCGCTCAGCGCCGCCAAGGCCTCGACCGACCCGGCCACGGGCCAGAAGGCGCTGGACTACATCGCCCAGATTGACAAGATCTTCTGGGAGACGAAGAAGGCCTGACCTTCCTGGTCACGTCGTCCGACACCGAAACCGACAGCACCTGGCATCCGCGCGGAGCCGGGTGCTGTCGGCGTTCCCGGCCGCCCGTAACGCCGCCTCCGGTACGCCGCCTGAGCGTGCCCTCTCGGCCTCGCTCCCGGCGCGTGAAGCCGCCTCACGCCGAGCCGCCTCACGCCGTGCACCGACGCCGGCTCCGCTCAGGCCGAGGCGCGGCGTCGCAGCGCCTCCAGGGCGCGGTCCGCATGGACGCTCATCCGCAGCTCGCTCCTGACGACCTCCAGCACGCGCCGATCGGTGTCGATGACGAAGGTGACGCGCTTGGTGGGGACCAGGCTGAACCCGCGCTTGACCCCGAACTGTTCACGCACCGTGCCGTCCGGGTCCGCCAGCAGCGGGTAGCCGAGGGAGTGCTTGTCCGCGAACTCGGCCTGCGCCTGCACCGAGTCACCGCTGATACCGACCGGCTGGGCCCCCTGCGCCTTCAACTCGCCCGCTACATCGCGGAAGTGGCATGCCTCGGCCGTACATCCCGGTGACATCGCGGCGGGGTAGAAGAAGAGCACGACCGGTCCGTCGGCGAGCAGCTCGCTCAGCCGGCGGGGTGTGCCCGTTTCGTCCGGAAGCTCGAAGTCCGCTGCCACAGCGCCCACGTTCATCGGTACCTGCCTTGTGGAGAGGGGTCGGGTCGGTCGGAAAGGCTGCGCGCCACTGTACGGACGTACGAAGGCACCGAGAACGTCAGCCCGAAACAAACTCGACCCGAGCCCCGTTCGCGCGGCCCCGAGTGGCCCCGGCCGACTCAAGCCAGCCGCGCCGCCCGCCTCTGGAGATAACGCCGCTCCGGAACACTCAGCGTCCGCCCCGCGGCCGTCGCGTAGGCGGCGCGGGCCGCAGCTTCTTCGCCCGCCATCTCCAGCAGGTGGGCGCGTACCGCCTCGAGCCGGTGGTGGCCGGCCAGCCGGCCGTCCTCGTCCAGCGCCTCGAGCATGGCGAGACCCGCCTGCGGCCCGCGCACCTTCGCGACAGCCACCGCGTGATTGAGGCTCTCCATCGGGCCCGGCGCGAGCCGGACCAGCAGTTCGTACAGGGCGAGAATCTCGTCCCAGTCGGTGTCCTCGGCCCGCTCCGACTCGTCGTGCACGGCGGCGATCGCGGCCCGCAGCTGGTACGGGCCGAGCCGCGTGTGCGTGAGCGCGTCGCTGACCAGGGCGACGCCCTCGTCGATGGCGGTCCGGTTCCACAGCGCGCGGTCCTGCTCGGCCAGCGGGATGAGTGAGCCGTCGGGGCCGGTCCGGGCCGGACGGCGGGCGTCGGTGAGCAGCATCAGCGCGAGCAGCCCGGCCACCTCCCCGTCGCCGGGCAGCAGTTGGTCGACCGCGCGGGTGAGCCGGATCGCCTCGGCGGCGAGGTCGCTGCGGAGCAGCTCCTGACCGGAGGTGGCGGTGTAGCCCTCGTTGAATATCAGGTAGAGCACCTGCAGCACGGCTGCCAGCCGCTCGGCACGTTCCTCCGCCGGCGGCATGCCGAAGGGAACCCCGGAGGACTTGACGCGCTTCTTTGCCCGGCTGATGCGCTGCGCCATCGTCGCCTCGGACACCAGGTGAGCGCGGGCGACTTCCGCCGTCGTCAGACCTCCGACGGCGCGCAGGGTAAGGGCGATCTGCGCCGGAGCCGAGAGCTCGGCATGGCAGCACAGGAAGAGCAGCGCCAGCGTGTCGTCCTCGGCGGGGGCGCGGCTCTCGCCGGGCGGCGGCGTCTCGAACTCGTCGCGCGGGGTCATCGCCACGGCCGTCTCCTCACGCCGCCTGCGTGCCTCCTCGCTTCGCAGCTGGTCCATGAGCCGCCGCGAGGCGACCCTGATCAGCCAGCCCCTCGGGTTCTCAGGCCTCCCCCGCCGGGGCCACTGCTGCGCGGCGGCGAGCAGTGCCTCCTGTACGGCGTCCTCGGCGGCGTCGAAGTGACCGTACCGCCGCACCAGCGCACCGAGGACCTGCGGCGCCAGCCGGCGCAGCAGGTCCTCGGTCGGCGAGGAGGGATCGCTCCTCACATCTCGGTCCCACCCGCTTCGCCGACGGGGTGCACGACGACCGGGTAGTTCGGGGCGCCTTCCGGGACCGGGCACTGGTAGGCGCGTGCGGCGATCTCGGCGGCCCGCGCGAAGTCCGGGACGTCGACGATCCAGTAGCCGGCGAGGACTTCCTTGGCCTCCCCGTACGGACCGTCGGTCACCACCGGCGTGCCGTCGGCGGCGGCGGTGACGAGGCGGGCCTGCTTGGGCTCGGCCAGACCCTGCCCGTCGACCAGCTCCCCGGCTTCGGCCAGGTCGTTGTTCAGCGCTCCCATGTACTCGAACATCGTTTTGAGGTCCTGCTCGGTCCATGCCGGACTGCCCTCGCTGGGCGCGCCGCCCATGGCGTCGTAGTCGGCCTGCCTCCCGAGAACCATCAGCATGTACTTCATGGCCTGTCACTCCTTCTGCTCGTTGCCCACTGGGGCCTCTCGCATGGGACGTCGGAGCCGTCGGTCCATTCTCGACAGGACAGGCCTGATCCACATCAGGAGGGCGTCACGTGCGGCGGTCGTGAAGATACCTGCGGAACGGCCTCACGAGTGAGGCTCGGGCTCCGTCCGGTGCTGCTCCTGCGGATGCGCGGGGCAGTCGGGGTTCTCGCAGGGGCCCGGACCCCAGACCGGCACGAAGGCACCGAGGATCTTCCGCCGCTTGATGACAGTCTCGACCGGCTGTTTGCAGGCCGGGCAGACGTGCCCGGTTTGTTGCCCGGTCTCACGCTTGTTGCTGACCATGCCTCCACGGTAGGCCCGTACCGGGGAGTCGGACAGCCGGCGGTCACGGCTTCCTGGTGTATCGCGTGAAGATCAGCCCATTGTCGAACACCCGGCTGGAGCGCGTCTCGAAGCCGGTGGGGTTGAAGCCGGCCGAGAACATCGGGATGCCGGAGCCGAGGACGATCGGGTAGGTCTTCACGTGCAGCTCGTCGATCTCGTCGAACAGCTGCCCGGCAAGGGCGGCGCCGCCCGCGAGGTAGATCCCGAGCCCGTCCTCCCGCTTGAGCTCGCGCACCTTGGTGACCAGGTCGCCGGAGATGATCTCCACCGCCGGGTCGGGAGACTTCTCGATGCTGCGTGACGCGACGAACGTACGGATGTGGGCGTACGGATCCGTGATGCCGATATTCAGGGCCGGGTCGTACGTCCCGCGGCCCATCACCAGGGCGTCGAAGTGGACGTTCTCCGCGTCCTCCCAGCCGAGGATGCGCCGCACATGTGTCGGGAGGGTCTCCGGGTACTCCGTCCGGGTGTACTCCGTGTATTCCTCACTGACGGGGAAGTCGTCGACCTCCCCCTCGGGCCCGGCGATGAAGCCGTCTATGGAGATCGCGATGTAGTACGTGAGCTTCCGCAAGCCGAGTCCTCTGTTTCCGGCGACATGGCCGTGGTCGCGGGAGCATTGCCCGAACCACTGCACTCATAGTGCTGCATACGCAGTGGTTGGGCAAGGCTTTTCGCCACGACCCCGGCGGTGCGGTGATCAGCCCTGCGGCTTGCGCCACATCGGAAACATGGGGGGCCCGTCCGGGAGGTCCACGGTCGTACCGGTGGGCTCGAAGCCAAGTCGCTCGTAGAGCCTTCGGCTGCGCGTGCTGCTCGCCTCCAAATACGCGGGTATGCCCTCGCGGTCGCAGCGCTCGAGTACGGGTGCGATCAGGGCCGTACCGAGCCCCTCGCCCTGGCGGTCCGGGGAGACGGCGATCATCAGCAGGTATTCGTGCGCCTCGGCGGTCGGGTGCACCGCGCCGGTCAGCCGGCCGACCAGCTCGGCCCGCTCGTTGTCCGGATCCGCCGTCTCACGCATCCGGGACGGAGTGTCGTCCTCCCCTTCCGGCTCGCCCGCCGGAACCCTCAGCCAGAGTGCGGCCGCGGACCCGTCCGCCGCCAGGTCCACCCGCCCCTCGCTCAGAGCAACATCGACGAACACTCCGAGGAAGAGGCCGTGCACGCGGCGGCGGTGCTCCTCGTCGGGGAAGACCCAGCCGCTCACCGGGTCGTCCATGAACGCCTCGTCGAGCAACCGGGTCACCGCCGCCCGGTCGCTCTCCCCCGCCTGGCGTATCTCCAGCTCCATGGTCAGTCCCCTCAGTCACGCGGTCGGATTCAACTCGCCTACGTGATATTAGAGTTGCTGCGAGCCGCCCAGGCCACGGCGGGCCCCGTAGCAAGCCCGGCCGCCAGGAACAGACCGCCCAGGAGCAGCCGGCCGGGCACACCCCAGCCGACGATCAGCGTGCTGAGCAGGAGCGGTCCGAGCATTCTGGCCACCGGGACGCCCGTACCGAAGAAGCCCCGGTACTGCCCTTGCCTGCCGGCCGGTGCGAGGTCGCAGCCGATCTGCCTCGCGTCGGCGGACTGACCCAGGTGCGTGGGCCGTGATCCGGGCCACTTGGTACCGCATCGAGTGGGCCGCTTTTCAGCGGCTCCGGCGAGTCACGAACTCCGCCAGGGCCAGCAGTCCTCCCGCGGCCCCGAGGTCCGGTACCGCCCGGGAAAGCTGATGGACGGCGCGAGCCATCCGGTCGGCGGCATGGATCTGGGCCCAGTCCCGGCCGCCCGCCCTGTCGACCGCCTCGGCGGCGCGGGGGATGTCCGCGGTGGCCATCGGGCCGGCGTACAGCGCGGCCAGCTCCGCCGCGGCCGGAGTGCCCGAGGTCAGCGCGGCCACCACTGGCAGCGACTTCTTCCGGGCGGCGAGGTCGGCGCCGGCGGGCTTCCCGGTGTGTTCCGGGTCGCCCCAGATGCCGATCAGGTCGTCGATGAGCTGGAAGGCGAGGCCGGCCTCCCGCCCGAAGGCGTCCATCGCCTCGACCTCCTCCCGGCCGGCGCCGGCGTACAGCGCCCCGAGAGCACAGGCACAGCCCAGCAGCGCACCCGTCTTGGCCATGGCCATGGTGATGCACTCGTCGAGGCTGACCTCGGCACGCTCCTCGAACGCGCAGTCCGCCTGCTGGCCGGCGCACAGCTCGATCACACAGGCCGCGAGCCGTGCCGATGCCTCCGGGGCCGAGGGATGCGGGTCCTCGGCGAGAAGCCGTAACGCGAGGGCGAGCATCGCGTCCCCGGCGATGATCGCGTCCGGCGTGCCGAACACCGTCCACGCGGTCGGGCGGTTCCGGCGCATCGAGTCCTCGTCGATGACGTCGTCGTGAAGCAGGGTGAAGTTGTGTGCCAGCTCCACCGCGGCCGCGGCCCGTACGGCCTGGCGGGACTGCCCGCCGAGCGCCTGCGCCGCGGCGAGCACGAGCGCGGGCCGGATGGCCTTGCCGGCCTGCCCCGCAGCAGGCGACCCGTCGGCGTGCTCCCAGCCGAAGTGGTACATGGCGACACGGCGTATCGAACCGGGCAATGTCTCGATTGTGCCCCGCAGTTCGGGGTTGACGGCGATTCTGGTGCGCTCAAGCAGTGCCGCGGCCTCGTGCCCTTCGGTGGCGGCTTCCGTCATGGCCAACGTGCGGTCCCTCCCCAGCGGGTATTTCCGATGTCGTACGAGGTCTCCACGGACGTTCCGGGCGGGAGCGGGCAGGGTCGCCTCGGGGCCGGCCTCCTGCCTCCCGCCCGCACCCGTGTCCGTTTCTCGGACAGGCCTAGCGCCAGCGGCCGATCTCGACGTTCTCCAGGACACCCAGGGCGTCCGGCACGAGGATCGCGGCCGAGTAGTAGGCCGTGACCAGATAGGAGATGATCGCCTGCTCGCTGATGCCCATGAAGCGCACCGAGAGGCTGGGCTCGATCTCGTCCGGGATGCCGGTCTGGTGGAGACCGATGACTCCCTGCTCCGCCTCGCCGGTTCGCAGGCAGAGGATCGAGGTCGTACGAGCATCACTGATCGGGATCTTGTTGCAGGGGAAGATCGGAACCCCGCGCCATGCCGGTACGTGGTTGCCCGCGACTTCCACGCTGTCCGGATACAGCCCGCGCTTGTTGCACTCACGGCCGAACGCGGCGATGGCCCGCGGGTGGGCGAGGAACATCTTCGAGCCACGTCGCCTGCTGAGCAGTTCGTCCATGTCGTCAGGGCTGGGGACGCCGTCGTGCGGCTGGATCCGCTGCTCGTACTCGCAGTTGTTGAGGAGGCCGAACTCCCGGTGGTTGATGAGCTCGTGCTCCTGGCGCTCACGCAGGGCCTCGACCGTCAGCCGCAACTGCTGCTCGGTCTGGTTCATCGGCTGGTTGTAGAGGTCGGCCACCCGGCTGTGGATGCGCAGCACGGTCTGGGCGACGCTCAGTTCGTACTCCCGCGGCGCCGATTCGTAGTCCACGAACGTGCCCGGCAGCACCGCCTCGCCGACATGGCCCGCCGAGAGGTCGATCGCGGCTTCGCCGTACTTGTTGGTCCGCTGGGCGGGGATGGACCGGAAGTGATCGAGATGGCGGGACAGCGACTCCACCCGGTCCGCCAGCGTCAGCACGTCCTGCCGGGACAGCACGAGGGCAGTGCCCGCAGTCGCCGCACGGGCCGTGTACTCCCAGATGGAGTCCGGGTCGGCCAGGCACTGATCGCCGAAGTACGCGCCGTCCGCGAGCACGCCCAGCACCGCGTCCTCTCCGTACGGACCGGGGCCCACCTTCTCGACCCGGCCGTGCGCGAGCAGGAACACCTCGTCGGACTGGCTGCCGAAGGAGGTCAGCGTCTCACCCTGTGCGAACTCCCGCTGCCGGCAGCGCTGGGCGAGCTCGGTGAGCACCTCCTGGTCCTCGTAGTCACGGAGGACCGGCAGTTCGCCGAGCTCCGCGGGGATCACCCGCACCTGATCCCCGGTCTTGATGAACGTGACGCGCCCGTCACCGACCGAGTAGCTCAGCCGGCGGTTCACCCGGTACGTGCCGCCCTGCACCTGCACCCACGGGAGCATCCGCAGCAGCCACCGCGAGGTGATCTCCTGCATCTGCGGCGCGGACTTGGTGGTGGTTGCCAAGTTCCGCGCGGCTGCGGTGCCCAGACTGCGCTGCGGCTGTGCCTGCCCCTCGCGGACTTCGGAACCTGCCTCGACCGACATGTATCTCCCTTTCGATCACGCTCTGACCTGCGATAGGAAGCCTTCCAGGACAGAGAGTCAGCGCGCCATTACACAAATGAGTGGGACTAGACGGGGCCGGGCGGGGCACCTTGACCGGACCGGCCGGAAGTACGCGGGAACCGCGTCATCCAGTCGGCCGTTGATCCCGCATGGCCCGCACGGCCCGCACGGCCCGCACGTACCGAACTCAGCAACGACCGTCAGGAGCACATGCGATGGCTGGATTCCTCGACCGCGCCAAGGAGCAGGCACAGCGAGGCCTCACCCAGGGCAAGCAGAAACTGGACGAAGTACAGGCGCAGCGCGCCGGGCACGACCTCCTCAGGAGACTGGGCGCGGCTTACTACGCGGAGCAGCGCGGCAACGGTGACCCGCGGGCCACTCTGCAGGCGCTGCAGGCCGTCGAGAACCACATCGCCACGCATGGGGACGGGTGCCTGCGCGGCTGACGCGCCGCCAGACAGCGCCAGGGCAGCGGGGGATGACCGGGTCGGCTTGTTCAGTGTCCGAACAGGATGTACCGGACGTCTGCATTCCGGGTACAAGCAGCGGTACGAGGCGGTCCGCGTTCGGCGGCCGTCGCGCCCCGCAAAGGAGACGGCCATGGCCCCACCCATGTCCGCCGGCAGATTCCTCGACGTACTCCGTGACGAAGGACTGACCGTCGTCCAGGTCGGTGAATGGCGTACCCACAACCGCAATCACAAGGGGCCCTGGGGCCCGGTGCACGGCGTGATGATCCATCACACGGTCACCAAAGGAACAGCGAACACCGTCCGTATCTGCCGGGACGGTTATGCCTCCCTGCCCGGGCCGCTGTGCCACGGGGTGATTGCCAAGGACGGCAGAGTCCATCTCGTCGGCTACGGACGCGCCAACCACGCGGGGCTGGGCGACGACGACGTACTGCGCGCCGTCATCGCCGAGAAGGCTCTCCCCCCGGACAACGAGGCCAACACCGACGGAAACCGCCACTTCTACGGCTTCGAGTGCGAGAACCTCGGCGACGGCAAGGACCCGTGGCCCACTGCCCAGCTCGAAGCGATCGAGAAGGCATCGGCAGCGATCTGCCGCCACCACGGCTGGACCGCGAGGTCGGTCATCGGCCATCTCGAATGGCAGCCGGGCAAGATCGACCCGCGCGGCTTCACGATGAATTCGATGCGCGCGCGCATCCACGAGCGCCTGAAGTGACGGCTGAAGTGACAACGACAGGGTGACGCCCCGGAAAGCGCCCGGCCTCGCCGCGCTGCGGCCGCGACTGCCCCGCGCCGCCACAGCCGGCCGAGGACGAGCGCTTCACCGCCCGGTTCGCCCCTGTTGCGCTCACGCCGCCAGGGCGGCGGCACAGGTCCGAACGGTTCGGGAGCTGGCCGGGAGCTGTGGAGCCCTGCCCTTCCGGTGGCGACAATGGACGGGTGAACGACCCCGCAGCTCTCGCCACCGCGCTTGCGCCCCGTCCGCCGTCCCCCCTGCAGGAGGTCCGGGACGAGCGCTTCGCCCGCCGGGGCGTGCGGCTGCTGCTCAAGCGGGACGACCTCATTCATTCGTCCCTGCCGCGGGACACCGATGCGCTCGGACCGGCCGAGCTGTTCCCTCTCGGCAACAAGTGGCGCAAGCTGGCACCGAATCTGCGGGCCGCCGCCGAGGCGGGCGCGCGCACCCTCCTGACGTTCGGCGGGGCCTATTCCAACCACCTGCGGGCAACCGCCGCCGCGGGCCGGCTGCTGGGCTTCGCGACGATCGGCGTCGTACGCGGCGACGAACTGGCGGACCGTCCGCCGAACCCGTCGCTGGCTCAGTGCGTGGCGAACGGCATGCGTATGCACTTCATCACCCGCACGGCCTACCGCCGCAAGGCGGAACCGGAGGTTCTGTCCCGCATCCTCCGTGCGGCCACCGCCGGGGAGGCCGGCGAACTTCACCTCATACCCGAGGGCGGGAGCAATGTGCCGGCCGTGCAGGGCTGCGCCGAGCTCGGCCGCGAACTGAGCGGGCTGGCGGAAGTCGTCGCCGTCGCCTGCGGTACCGGCGGCACGCTGGCCGGCCTGGCCGCGGGCCTGGCACCGGGCCAGCGGGCAATCGGCGTCCCTGTCCTGAAGGGCGGCTTCCTCGGCGCCGGGATACGTACGCTCCAGGACGCCGCATTCGGTGCCCCCACCGGCGACTGGTCCCTCGACGAACGCTTCCACTTCGGCGGCTACGCCCGCACGACACCCGAACTCGCAAGCTTTGCCGCGGACTTCGAGGCCCGGCACGGGCTCCGCGTCGAGCGTGTGTACGTCGCCAAGATGCTGTACGCGCTCACCACCCTCACCGAGGAGGGCGCCTTCCCCCGCGGTGCCACCGTTGCCGCGGTGATCACAGGTCAGCCGGAGCCGGGCGCTTCCCGGTAGGCCGACGCCTCCTCCAGGTCCAGCCGGCGCAGCAGCGTCCGCAGCATTTCGTCGTCGATCCGCCGCTGGTCCCGCAGGTCCACGAAGACCGCGCGCTCGGCGCCGATCATCTCCGCCGACAGCCGCCGGTAGGTGTCGTCGGCCGACTCCCCCGTCACCTCGTTGACCGGGCCGAGCCGTTCCCACACCGAGTTGCGCCGCCTCTCCAGCACCGTGCGCAGCCGGTCCGCGAGCGGCTGCGGCAGCGCGTTGCGTTCATCGGCCAGCAGCTCCTCCAGCCGCTGCTCCGAGGCCCGCGAGGCCTCGCTCTGCGCCTGCGCCTCGACCAGTGTCTCGGCGCGCTCGTCACGCCCGGACAGCTTCAGCAGCCGGATCAGAGACGGCAGCGTGAGTCCCTGCACGACCAGGGTGCCGATGACGGTCGTGAAGGTCAGGAAGAGGATCAGATTGCGCTGGGGGAACTCCTCGCCGTTCACGATCGTCGGGATCGAGAAAGCGATCGCCAGCGACACCACCCCACGCATCCCGGCCCAGCCGACGATGATGGGGGCGGTCCAGTCGACATCCGGTTCCCGCTGCCCGATCCGGTTGGAGAGGACTTGGGGCAGGAAGGCGGCCGGGAACACCCAGACGAACCGCGACACCACCACGGCCAGGAAAACGGCGACCGCGTACCAGGCCGCTTCCAGGCCCTCGTACGCGCCGAGCCCGTCCAGCACCACCGGCAGCTGGAGTCCGATCAGCGCGAACACGACCGACTCCAGGACGAAGGCGACCATTCTCCAGACCGCCGCCTCCTGCAGCCGGGTCGCGAAGTCGACCTGCCAGGCCCGGTGCCCGAGGTACAGGGCGACGACGACCACGGCGAGTACTCCGGAGGCATGCACTCGCTCTGCCGCCGCGTACGCGACAAAGGGGATCAGCAGCGAGAGGGTGTTCTGGAGCAGTGGCTCCTTCAGATGCGTACGCAGCCAGTGCAGCGGCACCATCAGCAGCAGCCCGACCGCTACCCCGCCGACCGCCGCGATCAGGAACTCCGAGATCGCGCCGCCCCAGCCTGCGCTCTCCCCGACCGCGGCGGCCACGGCGACCTTGAACGCGGTGATCGCGGTCGCGTCGTTCACCAGGGACTCACCCTGGAGGATCGTGGTGATGCGCGACGGCAGCCCGAGTTTGCGCGCGATCGCGGTGGCGGCCACGGCGTCGGGCGGGGCGATCACCGCGCCCAGCACCAGCGCCGCCGTGAGCGGCAGCCCAGGGATGATCAGGTGCGCCGCGTACCCGACGACCAGGGTCGCGAAGAGCACATAGCCGATCGACAGCAGGGCGACGGGCCGCATATTGGCCCGCAGGTCCAGGTACGAGCTGTCGACCGCGGCGGTGTAGAGCAGGGGCGGCAGCAACAGCGGCAGCACGATATGAGGCTCGAGCGCGTACTCCGGAACGCCCGGCACGTACGAGGCCAGCAGCCCGGCGGCGACCAGCAGCAGCGGTGCCGGCACCGGCGTCCTGCGGGCCGCTCCGGCGATGGCGGCGCTCCCCGCCACCAACGCCACCAGGTGCAATACGTCCATCGGCCGAGCCCCGTCCTTCTCCACAGGTCCGTCGTAACCTGGCCATCATGAGCGAGTGCATGCATGTTCCCGAACTGCCGCGCCCCGAACCGGTGCCGCTCGGCGACACCTGTCTCGAGTGCGCGAAGGCCGGTAGCCACCCCGTCCACCTGCGGCTCTGTCTGGTCTGCGGGCATGTGGGATGCTGCGACTCCTCGCCCATGCGGCATGCGAGCGGCCATTTCCGGGAGACCGGGCATCCCGTCATTCGGAGCTTCGAGCCGGGAGAGGAATGGCGCTGGTGTTTTGTGGACGGTTCGATCGTCTGACGCCTGGGTACGTCAACCCTCCGCCTGTTCTTCGCAATTGGGCCCGCAGACCCCTAGCCACTGTCCGTACCCGTAGACTTACCATGAGTGACAGCGGCAGGGCCCGGCGACAACGGGGCCCGCGACAGGACGGCTCGGATCGCGATAGCGTCACCGGCGAACATCGTGCTGTACCGGCCCGGGGGGCGACTCCTGGGCCCGGAAAAGAGCTTGTACCACCTTGGAGGTGAGGGTGTCCCAGATCGCAGGCGAGCCCGGGACCCAGGACTTCGTGGAAGTCCGGCTGCCCGCTGCGGGTGCCTACCTGTCGGTGCTGCGTACGGCCACGGCCGGCCTCGCGGCGCGTTTGGACTTCACCCTCGACGAGATCGAGGACTTGCGCATCGCCGTCGACGAGGCCTGCGCGATCCTGCTCCAGCAGGCCGTTCCCGGCTCCGTACTCAGCTGTGTCTTCCGTCTCGTCGACGACTCGCTCGAGGTGACGGTCTCGGCCCCGACGACGGACGGCCGCGCGCCGGAGCGTGACACCTTCGCCTGGACGGTGCTCTCCGCCCTGGCGGGCAAGGTCGACTCGACGGTCGCCGAAGACCGTACGGTCAGCATCAGCCTCTACAAACAGCGCGGCGCGGGACCCGGGCCGGCGTGAGGGACGGGGAAGGTCCGGTGCGGAACGACGAACGCATCCCACGGGTGCTACACGCCCCGGAGGGCATCCCGGAGCAGCAGGCCCGGCCGCACCCGGTAGACGGCTTTTCGGACTCGGCGGAGCAGGCAGAGCGGGCGGGCCCCATGAGCGAGCACCAGCATCACAACGAGCAGCAGCACGATCCGCGCGACCGCAGCGGAGCGCGTGCGATGTTCATCGAGCTGCGCAAGCTGCCCGACGGTTCGCCCGAGCGGGCCCAGCTGCGCAACCAGCTGGTGCGCATGCACCTTCCGCTCGTCGAGCACCTCGCGCGCCGGTTCCGCAACCGTGGTGAGCCGCTGGACGACCTCACCCAGGTCGCCACGATCGGCCTGATCAAGTCGGTGGACCGCTTCGATCCGGAGCGGGGCGTCGAGTTCTCGACGTACGCCACCCCGACCGTCGTCGGTGAGATCAAGCGGCACTTCCGCGACAAGGGCTGGGCGGTGCGGGTGCCGCGCCGGCTCCAGGAGCTGCGGCTCGCCCTGACGACGGCCACGGCGGAGCTCTCCCAGCAGCACGGCCGGTCCCCGACGGTCCACGAGCTGGCCGAGCGCCTGGGTATCTCCGAGGAAGAGGTCCTGGAGGGCCTGGAGTCCGCGAACGCGTACAGCACGCTCTCGCTGGACGTGCCGGACACGGACGACGAGTCGCCGGCGGTGGCGGACACACTGGGCGCCGAGGACGAGGCGCTGGAGGGCGTCGAGTACCGCGAGTCGCTGAAGCCTCTCCTGGAGGATCTCCCGCCACGGGAGAAGCGGATCCTGTTGCTCCGGTTCTTCGGCAACATGACCCAGTCACAGATCGCTCAGGAGGTCGGCATCTCCCAGATGCACGTCTCGCGCCTCCTGGCCCGCACTCTCGCGCAGCTGCGCGAGAAGCTGCTGGTCGAGGAGTAGCCGAGCAGCGGACCGGACCTACGCGCCCCGGGGGTCCCGGGGGCCGATGCCCAGTGCCCGCGTGGCCGTCGGGTTCACGAGCAGCGCCAGCACGGCCGCCGCGACCACGCCGAGGGCGATCCCGGCGGCGGTCATCACGCCGCCGGTCTGGACCAGCGTCCAGACGACCGGGACCGCGATCAGCTGCATGATCAGCGCCGGACCGCGGCTCCAGCGCCGGCACAGTCGCAGCCCTCGCGCGGCGGCCAGCGGGATCACGGCGAGGGCGATCAGCGTCAGGCCGCCCGTCTCGGCCTGCTGCGCCGAGTCGGGATCGCCGAGCAGTCCCATGACCAGGAGGTACACCCCCACGGCTGCGAGGGCGATGCCCTCGAGCGCGGTGAGCGCGGCCGCGGCGGTCAGCCGGGCGGGCGGGGTACCGCCAGGACGGAGCCCGGGGGACGGTCCGGTGGGGGCGGGGGTCTGCTCAGTACTCACCCCAGAAGCGTAGCCGCGGCACGCGGCCCGAGAGGGGTCCGGTCCCTGGACCGGGCTGGGCCAGGTACCCGACGGTAGGTAGTCTGACGCGCATGCGTGCACTCCTCGTGGTCAATCCGGCGGCAACCACCACCAGCGCGCGCACGCGTGACGTACTCATCCACGCCCTGGCCAGCGAGATGAAGCTGGAGGTCGTGACCACCGAGTACCGGGGCCATGCCCGCGATCTGGGCCGGCGGGCGGCGGAAAGCGCGGACACCGAGCTGGTCGTCGCTCTCGGTGGCGACGGGACGGTCAACGAGGTCGTGAACGGGCTGCTGCACGACGGCCCGGATCCGGAACGGCTCCCCGGGCTCGCGGTCGTCCCGGGCGGTTCTACCAATGTCTTCGCTCGCGCACTGGGGCTGCCCAACGACGCGGTGGAGGCGACCGGCGCGCTCCTGGACGCGCTGCGTGAGCGTCGCGAGCAGACGGTAGGACTGGGCCTGGCCGCCGGCACGCCGGGCACGGAGGACGAATCGGTCCCGGCGCGCTGGTTCACCTTCTGCGCGGGCTTCGGATTCGACGCGGGCGTGGTCGGCCGGGTCGAACAGCAGCGGGAGCGCGGGAAGAGATCCACGCACGCCCTGTACGTGCGCCAGGTGGTACGCCAGTTCCTCGAGGACCCCCACCGGCGACACGGCGCGATCACGCTGGAGCGGCCCGGTTCGGACCCGGTGGCCGACCTCGTGCTGTCCATAATCTGCAACACCTCCCCCTGGACCTACCTGGGCAATCGCCCGGTGTACGCGTCCCCGGAGGCCTCCTTCGACACTGCCCTGGACGTGCTCGCGCTGAGCAGACTGTCCACCCCCGCGGGGGCGCGTTACGCCACCCAGCTGCTCACTTCGAGCCCCGAGCGCGGCCCGCACGGCAAGCACGCCCTCTCTCTGCACGATCAGACGGACTTCACCTTGAATTCCAAGGTGCCGCTTCCGTTCCAGATGGATGGTGACCACCTCGGACTGCGTACGAGCGTGACGTTCACAGGCGTTCGCCGTGCACTGCGTGTGATTGTGTGAGTAGAAGGGCCAGACGGCCTTTCACTCGAACGTTTAGGCTGGCATCCACCCCATAGAAGTACGGCTGTGACCTAGCCGACACCGAGGAATCAAAAAAAACTTTCCGCAAGGGGTTGTATCCGCCGCCGAGGTTTGCGAATCTCTACATGGCGCTCGGGACGGCCCGCAACATCGGCCCCACAGAGCGCCAGAACCCCACCTCAAAACCCAGGACCACGCCAGGCGACTGGTCAGTCGGCCCTTCCGTTGCGGGGGGATTCGTGAAAGCGTTCACATTCACAAGCAATCTGCATGTAATACCAAGGAGAGGTAGCAGCCATGGACTGGCGTCACAACGCCGTTTGTCGTGAGGAAGACCCCGAGCTGTTCTTCCCCATCGGCAACACCGGTCCTGCGCTGCTGCAGATCGAGGAAGCCAAGGCCGTCTGCCGCCGCTGCCCCGTCATGGAGCAGTGCCTGCAGTGGGCGCTCGAGTCCGGCCAGGACTCCGGCGTCTGGGGTGGCCTCAGCGAGGACGAGCGCCGCGCAATGAAGCGCCGCGCCGCTCGCAACCGGGCGCGCAACGCCAGCGCCTGACACCCCGCTACGAGCCTGAGCCCGGCGGCGCGTACAGCGAGTACGCACCACCCGCCCCGAGCCGCAGCGCGCAGTACCCCGAAGCGCTCAGAAACGTGACAATGTGCCCCGGACCACACCATGGTCCGGGGCTCATTGCTGTGCCGGCCGGCGCCGGCTCACTTCTCGGCCTGGACGGGGACGTCGAGGACGACCCGGGTTCCGCGGTCCGGCGCCGGAACCATGTCGAACGAGCCGCCGAGTTCACCCTCCACCAACGTGCGCACGATCTGCAGCCCCAGATTGCCGGTGCGCTGCGGGTCGAAGGCCTCGGGCAGTCCGCAGCCGTCGTCCTGGACCGTGATCAACAGCCGCGCGTCGTCGCGTGAGCCGCCCCGCACCGCGGACACCTCGACCGTGCCCCTCTCCCCCGGCGCGAACGCGTGCTCGAGGGCGTTCTGGAGTACCTCGGTGAGCACCATGGACAGCGGAGTCGCGACTTCGGCGTCCAGGATTCCGAAGCGGCCCGTCCGGCGGCAGCTGACCATGCCGGGTGAGATCTCGGAGACCATCGCCAGCACCCGGTCGGCGATCTCGTCGAACTCGACGCGCTCGTCCAGGTTCTGCGAGAGCGTCTCGTGGACGATCGCGATGGAACCGACGCGGCGGACCGCCTCGTTGAGCGCCTCCCGGCCCTGTTCGGAGTCCATCCGGCGGGCCTGCAGACGCAACAGGGCCGCAACCGTCTGAAGATTGTTCTTCACCCGGTGGTGGATCTCGCGGATGGTGGCGTCCTTGGTGATCAACTCACGCTCACGACGGCGCAGTTCGGTGACGTCCCGGCAGAGTACGAGTGAGCCGATCCGGGTGCCTTTGGGCTTGAGCGGGATCGCACGCAACTGGATCACCCCGCCGTTGCCCTCGACCTCGGTCTCCCTGGGGGCCCAGCCGCTCGCCAGCTTCACCATGGCTTCGTCCACCGGGCCGCGGGACGGGGCGAGTTCCGCGGTGGCCCGGCCGAGGTGCTGGCCCACGAGGTCGGAGGCGAGGCCGAGCCGGTGGTAGGCGGAGAGGGCATTGGGGCTGGCGTACTGGACGAGCCCGTCGGCGTCGAGACGGATGAGGCCGTCGCCGACGCGTGGCGAGGCGTCCATGTCGACCTGGTCGCCGGGGAAGGGAAAGGACCCGGCGGCGATCATCTGGGCCAGGTCGGACGCGCTCTGCAGGTAGGTCAGTTCGAGCCGGCTGGGGGTGCGTACCGTCAGCAGGTTCGTGTTGCGTGCGATGACGCCGAGGACCCGGCCCTCCCGGCGCACGGGGATGGACTCGACCCGCACGGGGACCTCCTCGCGCCACTCCGGGTCGCCCTCGCGGACGATCCGGCCCTCGTCGAGAGCGGCGTCGAGGAGCGGGCGACGGCCGCGGGGAACCAGATGGCCGACCATGTCGTCCTGGTAGGAGGTGGGGCCGGTGTTCGGCCGCATCTGCGCCACGGAGACATAGCGGGTCCCGTCCATGGTGGGGACCCACAGGACGAGGTCGGCGAAGGACAGGTCGGAGAGCAGTTGCCACTCCGAGACCAGCAGGTGGAGCCACTCGAGGTCGGTGTCACTCAGAGCGGTGTGCTGGCGGACGAGGTCGTTCATGGAGGGCACGTCTGCGAGCGTACCCGCGGATCGAACCGGCCGGGCCTGCGGTACGTGCCTCGGAGAAGCGGGGGTAGATTGAGCCGTCACACGCATGGACACCGAAGAATGGTCTAGTCCACAATGAACAGGTAAAGCCTCCGCCCTCCCCGCACAGGAGGGCGGACCGAGGTAACCGGCGCTCTCTGCCCTGACTGCGCGGGTCCTCCATACGGCCGCGGGAACGCACACCCGCCGGCCGGTCAACTCCGGGCTGCGGTGCCGGACGGGCTGAGGGTCCCGTCCCGGCGCCGCGGCCCGCGGGTGTTTCCGGGGCCGTTCCGCGGGCGCCGAAGGAGCCGCCCTAGCGCGTCTCGGTGACCTTGGCCAGCGCCCGGGGTGCGTCCGGGTCCTGGCCGCGGGCGATCGTCACCTCGTACGCGAGCCTCTGGAGCGGCAGGATCTCCAGGACCGGCTGCACCTCTTCCGCGACGCCCTCCGTGGGCAGGGCAAAGCCCGCCGACGCCGCTTCGACCTGAGCCCGGGGACCGACCACCACCAGGTCGGCGCCGCGGCCGCGCAGCCGGTCCAGAACGGGCTGGAGGGCCTCGCCGCCCTTGCCGTCCGGCACGACGGCGATGACCGGGGAGATGTTGTCGACCATCGCGAGCGGACCGTGCAGGAGGTCCGCGCCGGAGTAGGCCAGGGCCGGGATGTAGCTCGTCTCCATGAGCTTCAGCGCGGCCTCCTTCGCGGTCGGATAGCCGTAGCCGCGCGAGGTGATGACCATGCGCTCGGCGAACCGGTACCGCGCGGCCAGCGCCCGCACTTCCGCCTGGCGGCCGAGGATCTGTTCGGCGAGCCCGGGCAGCACCTCGGCAGCCGAACCGTCACCGCCCCGCAGGCCCTCGACGAACAGGTAGAGCGCGAGCAGGGAAGCCGTGTACGTCTTCGTCGCCGGCAGCGCCTTCTCGGGGCCCGCCAGGATGTCGATGTGGTGCTCGGAGACCCCGGCGAGCGGCGAGTCCGCGTTGTTCGTGACCGCGAGGGTGATCGCACCGGCCTCCCGCGCCGCCTTGGTGGATGCGACCAGGTCCGGCGAGCCCCCGGACTGGCTGACCGTGATCACCAGTACGTCGGCCAGCTGAGGCTTCGCGCCGTACGCCGTCGTGGTGGACATGGAGGTCAGACCGCAGGGCAGGCCGAGTCGCACCTCCAGGAGGTACTTCGCGTAGAGAGCCGCGTTGTCGGACGTGCCGCGGGCGGTGAGCAGCACGAAACGCGGACGCTTCGCCGTGATGCGCTCGGCGGCCTCACGGATCCTGGGTGCTCCCTGCTCGAGGATGCGGCGCAGTACCGCGGGCTGCTCGGCCATCTCGCCGGCCATGATCCTGCCCGGCTGCTCGCTGGCAGACATGCTGGGGCCTCCAAGTAGCTGACGGTGCACACGTTCCGGGAGGGAGCGGTCCCAGTCGACCATCTCCGCACACGCCACGCCACCTCTGCTAGATTGGTCTATACCACATGAGACCACTCTCCAGATCGGCAGGCCCAGCGTGGAAGTTGTCATCGTCCCGGACGCAAAGGCAGGCGGCCAACTCATCGCGGAGGCCATCGGTGCCCTGCTGAGCCGCAAGCCCGACGCTCTGCTCGGCGTGGCCACCGGCTCGACCCCGCTGCCCGTCTACCAGGCCCTGACCGCCGGGGTCCGGTCCGGCACCGTGGACGCCTCGCACGCCCGCATCTGCCAGCTCGACGAGTACGTCGGCCTGCCCGCCGGGCACCCGGAGTCGTACCGCTCGGTCGTCCTGCGCGAGGTCGTCGAACCGCTCGGGCTGGCCGAAGGCTCCTTCATCGGCCCCGATGGCACCGCCGATGACGTCCAGGCCGCCTGCGAGGCGTACGACCGCGCGCTGGCCGAGGCCGGCGGCGTGGACCTCCAGCTGCTCGGCATCGGCACCGACGGGCACATCGGCTTCAACGAGCCGTGCTCCTCGCTCGCCTCCCGTACCCGGATCAAGACCCTCACCCAGCAGACCCGTGAAGACAACGCCCGGTTCTTCGACAGCCCCGACGAGGTGCCGCACCACGTCATCACGCAGGGCATCGGGACCATCCTGGAGGCCCGTCATCTGGTGCTGCTCGCCACCGGCGAGGGCAAGGCCGATGCCGTCGCCCAGTCCGTCGAAGGACCTGTCTCCGCCCTGGTGCCGGCCTCCGCGCTGCAGTTGCACCCGCACGCGACGGTCGTGGTCGACGAGGCCGCGGCGGCAAAGCTGAAGCTCGCGGACTACTTCCGCGCCACCTACGCCGCGAAGCCCGCCTGGCAGGGGCTGTAACAGCCGGTACGAAGCCGGTGCGCAGCCGGTACACCGAAGGCCGAGGTGCCCGATGGGCGCCCCGGCCTTCGGCGTTCGGCGTCACGCTCCGGCGATGACCTCCGCCGCGGCCCGTCCGCAGACGCGCGCGGCGCCATGGGTCGCGATGTGCAGGACGCCTCTGGGAGCCGCCTGCGGCACGCCCATCTCCACCACGACCGTGTCGGGGCGGGCGTCGAGCAGGGCGTCCAGCGCGCCCGCCATCCACGCGTGGCGGTGGACGTCACGTACGACGGCGACGATCCGGCGGTCTCCCGCGTCCTGCAGCACGGTCTCCGGCGACAGCGGGGCGGCGTACGTGCCGGTCTCGGTGCCCGGGAGCAGGCGCGCCAGCTCGGCGGCCACGCCCCAGGGGGTCTCGTCACCGACGGCGATGTTGGCGACCGGGGTGAGGGCCGCGACGTACGGGGCGGCCGTGAGCGGCTCGAAGCCGGCCCCGGGCGATCCGGGTGTGACGCGCAGGGCGCGCCGGGCGGCCGTCAGACCGATGCCGGTGCCGGTGCCGGGCGCGGTCCCCTCCTGTGAAGCCGCGCCCGGCCCCGAAGCCCCCCTGGTCCGCCGCGTCCACTCAGCGAGCCCGCGGACCCGGGCTGCCGCATCGGCCAGCCGTTCCTCGGGCAGGTTCCCCTCGCGTACCGCACGGACCAGCGCGTCGCGCAGGCGCAGTACGGTCTCCTCGCCGGCGAGGCCGCCGCCCACACAGATGGCGTCGGCGCCCGCGGCGATCGCGAGGACACTGCCGCGCTCGATGCCGTACGTGGCGGAGATGGCCTGCATCTCCATGCCGTCCGTGACGATCAGTCCCTGATAGCCCAGTTCTTCACGCAGCAGACCGGTGAGTATCTGCGGGCTGAGGGTCGCCGGGCGGGTGGGGTCGAGCGCGGGAAGCAGGATATGCGCACTCATCACCGCTTTCGAGCCCCCGGCGATGGCGGCGCGGAAAGGTACCAGCTCACGGGCGTGCAGTGTGTCCAGATCCACATCGATTCGGGGCAGCGCGTGGTGCGAATCGACGGCCGTGTCGCCGTGGCCGGGGAAGTGCTTGGTGCAGGCCGCGACACCGGCGGACTGGAGGCCCTCGACGTACGCGGCGGTGTGCCGGGCGACGAGCTCGGGGCCGGCGCCGAAGGACCGTACACCGATGACCGGATTGTCCGAGTTTGAGTTGACGTCGGCGGAAGGTGCCCAGTTGAGGTTGACGCCGCAATCGGCGAGGCGCCGGCCCAGCTCGCGGGCGACCTCGCGGGTCAGACCGATGTCGTCGACCGCGCCCAGCGCGAGATTGCCGGGAAACGACGAGCCGTTTCGGACCTCCAGGCGGGTGACGTCGCCGCCCTCCTCGTCGATCGCCACGAGTACGTCGTCCCGCTCGGCCCGCAACTGCGCCGTGAGTGCCGCGAGTTGCTCGGGAGAGGCGATGTTGCGGCCGAACAGACCGACGGAGGAAAGGCCTTCACCGACCCGGCGCAGCAGCCAGTCGGGGGCGGTGGTGCCGAGGAATCCGGGCTGAAGGACGGTGAGGGCGTCACGGGTGAGCCCATCCTGGGAGGACTCGGCCGTGCCGTACGCGAGGGTCGTCATGGGGAGGCGTTATCCCTTCACTGCGCCGGCGGTCATCCCGCCGACGGCCCGTCGCTGGAGGAAGAGGAAGACGATGAGCACGGGGACGGCGAAGAGCGAGGAGGCCGCCATCGTGGCGCCCCAGTCGCTGCCGAAGGCCGTCTGGAACTGGGTCAGCCACAGCGTCAGGGTCTGGGCTTCCCTGTCCTTGTTCAGGATGAGGACCATGGCGAACTCGTTCCAGGCCGTGATGAAGCCGAAGAGCGAGGTGGACATCAGACCGGGCGCGAGCAGCGGGAAGATCACCTTGAAGAACGCCTGACCGCGGTTGCAGCCGTCGATCAGAGCGGCCTCCTCCAGCTCCACCGGGACGGCGGCGATGAAGCCGCGCAGGGTCCAGATGGTGAAGGGCAGCACCATGACGAAGTAGATGGCGGTGAGCAGCGGGATGCTGTTCAGCATGTCTCCGTCGCGGGCGATCAGGTACATCACGATGACCATGACTTCCCAGGGGGCCATCTGAGCCATCATCACGGCGAGCACGAGGCCCTTGCGGCCCTTGAACTTCATCCGGGCGATGGCGAAGCTCGCGGCCAGGGCCACGACAAGGGCGAGCAGCACCGCGCCCACGGTGACGATGAAGCTGTTCTGGACGTATGTCCAGAACAGTTCGACGTTCGTCGCCTTCGTGTAGTTGTCGAACGTCGGCGTGAAGAAGAAGACCGGGTCCTTGCTGAGGATCTCGCTCTGCGGCTTCAGCGAG
The DNA here is from genome assembly GCF_040682335.1 of Streptomyces sp. NPDC051219. NCBI lineage: Bacteria > Bacillati > Actinomycetota > Actinomycetes > Kitasatosporales > Streptomycetaceae > Streptomyces > Streptomyces sp. NPDC051219. The sequence goes on along the minus strand of NZ_JBFBAS010000008.1, from coordinate 212,865 downwards.
GACGAGAACATCCAGTAGACCGGGAAGACGAAGACGGCGGCGAGCACGAGCGCGGCGGCGTTCTTGCCGATCGCGCCGAACCGGATGGGCCGCTTGGTGCGGCGGGCGCCGGGGGACACGCGGACGCCAGAGGACACGTTGCTCACTGCTCCTCCTCCTGCTTCAGGATCAGGCGGAAGTAGAAGGACATCAGGACGACCAGGATGAGGATGGTCAGCACCGAGATCGCCGCGGCGAGACCGTAGTGGCCCTGGCCCTGGCCCTCGATGTAGGCGAAGACGGGCAGGATCTCGGAGGCGCGGTCCGGACCGCCCTGGTTCATCGCGTACACCTGGGTGAAGGCCTTGAAGACCCAGATGATCTCGAGGAAAGTGGTGATCAGGAAGAACGGCTTCAGGCTGGGGAAGACCACGGACCAGAAGATCCGCCAGCCGCCCGCGCCGTCCATCCGGGCCGCCTCGTACAACTCGCTGCCGATGGTTGTCAGACCCGCGTACATGTTGAGCGCGACGAAGGGGATCGAGCCCCAGACCACCAGCACGGTGACGATGGTCAGGGTCGAGAGGCCCGTCTCGAACCAGTTGTGCTGGTCGTATCCCGCGAAGCCGAGCACGCGCATCAGCCAGTTGGCGACGCCGAACTGCTCGTCGAAGAGCCAGCGGAAGACGGTGACGGAGGCGACGATCGGCATGGCCCAGGCCATCACCAGCGCCACGGAGAGCACCAGCCGCATCTTCTTGCCGAGGCGGTTGAGGAGGACGCCGATGAGGGTGCCGACCGCCATGATCAGGACCACGTTCGCGGCGGTGAACGCGAAGCTCCGGACGACCACCGTCCAGAAGTCGGGATCGCCCAGCAGCTCGGTGTAGTTGCTGAAGCCGGTCCACACCGTCTCGCGTGTGATCAGCTCCTTCCGGTTGACCTGCTGGAAGGAGAGGATCACGTTGCGGACGAGCGGGTACAGCAGGAGCAGCGCGCCGCAGACGACCGCGGGGGCCACCAGCAGGTACGGCAACAGCCCGGCGGGCAGGGCGCGTCTGCCGCGAGGAGGCTGAAGGACTTTCTTGGAACCGGAAGGGGGCGGCGGAGACTTCGACTCCGTTGCCGCCTTCCCGGGCGCATCCTCCGGAGCGGAGGTCGCCACTCCCTGGGAGTGCACGGTCATGGTTTTCTTCCTCGCGGTTCTGGGGCTCCCGCGCCCACCGGGCCGGCGGCACCGACAACGGCCGCCGTCACTGCAGAATCCGGTGGTCGTGGCCGGCGCGATGAGCGCCGGCCACGACCACCGGTCACGACTACTGCTGGTTGATGCGCTCGGTGATGACCTTGTCGGCCGCCTCGCCCGCCTTCTTGGCGTCCTCGCCCTTGAGCACCTTGGTCATGTACTCCTTGATCGGGTTGGGCGCGGTCTCCACATTCGCCCAGCCCGGGGTGACCGGGGTGATGTTGCCCGCGGCCGCGGCCTTGGCCATGGCCTCGGCGAACGAGCCGGCCTCCGGCTTGAACTGCGCCGCGTCGTTGTTCGGCAGCAGCGCCCCGGTGACGGCCGCGCTGTACTTGGTCATCTGGTCCTTGCCGGCGGCCAGCGCCAGCCACTCCTTGGCGAGGTCCTTGTTCTTGGACCGCTCGGAGATGGCGAGGTTCGAGCCGCCGAAGAACACGCTGCCCGGCTTGTCCGCGGTCTTGCCCGGGATCGGGAAGTAACCGAAGTCCGCCGTCTTGCCGGCCTTCTTCATCGCGTCGATGGCGCCGCCGGCCTCCCAGCCGAGACCGATCCACGAGGCGACGCCGCCCTTGGGGACGATGTCGGTGGACTGCTGCGGGGTGGCCTCGTCCTTGTCCTTCGGAGCGGTCGAGAAGGACTGCAGCTTCTTGTAGAACTCCATCGCGGAGGCGGCCTCGGGGGTGGAAAGGGTGCCCTTCCACTTGTCGCCGTCCTTGACGGCGAAGTCGCCGCCCTCGTCCCAGATGAATCCGGCGAGCACGTACCAGCTCTGGCCGGGCAGGTAGATCGGCTGGGACTTGCTGTCCGCGGCCTTCAGCTTCTCCAGGCCGGCGATCCACTCGTCGCGGGTCTTCGGCGGGGTGACCTTCGCCTTCGCGTACGCCGCCTTGTCGTAGACGACGACACGGTTGGCCGCGTACCAGGGAGCGGAGTAGAGCTTGCCGTCGTACTCGGCCGACGCGAGCATGCCCTTGTTCCAGCCGTCGCCGCCCAGTTCGGCCTTGTCGGCGGAGAGGTCGGCGAGGCCGCCGGTAGCCGCGTATCCCGCGGTCTGGGTGTTACCGAGCTCGAGCACGTCCGGCGGGGTGTCCTCGGAGAGGGCGGTGGTGACCTTCTCCTGGATACCGTTCCACTGCTGGGTCTCGACCTTGACCTTGACGCCCTTGTGCTTGGCCTCGAAGTCCTTGTTGACCGCCTCGAGCCACGGGGCCGGAGCCGAGCCGTCCATCACCCAGACGGTCAGGGTCTTGTTGCCGTTCGCGTCCGTGGTGCCCTTGCTGTCGCTGTCGCTGCCACAGGCCACTACGCCGACCATCATGCCCGCGACGCCTACCGCCGCGATGAGCTTGCGCTTCACGCCACCCTCCTCAGGGATGCCTGCAATCCACTGCCCGCCGCGGTGACATAACGCCAAGTACTGCCGTGGGGCTGGGACCTGGTCTTTAATGGTTTAGACCAGTACCCGGAGCTTGGCCTAGACCTTTAGGGGTGTCAAGGGTGTATAAGAAGGGCAGTCGCGTCCGTTATCGGACCGACACCTGAGGGAGGGCGACGTCCTCGGACCGGCCCGTGTCACGATGTGAGCCGCTACGTACGGAGGAGCCGGTGACGGCAACAGGACAGGAGTCGGGAAGGCGGGGCATGGCCACCGACGGGGGAAGCACGGATCCCGAGAGCAGTACGGCGGGGCCAGCCACCCGCACCGCACGCGTGCCCAAGTACTACCGCCTCAAGCGGCATTTGCTGGACATGACGGAGACAATGCCGCCCGGCACACCCGTGCCGCCGGAGCGGACGCTCGCCGCCGAGTTCGACACCTCGCGCACCACAGTGCGGCAGGCACTGCAGGAGCTGGTCGTCGAAGGCCGGCTGGAGCGAATTCAGGGCAAGGGCACCTTCGTCGCCAAGCCCAAGGTCTCCCAGGCTCTCCAACTCACCTCCTACACGGAGGACATGCGGGCCCAGGGCCTCGAACCCACCTCACAGCTCCTGGACATCGGCTATGTGACGGCGGATGACACGCTCGCGGGACTGCTCGACATCACCACGGGCGGGCGCGTACTGCGGATCGAGCGGCTGCGGCTCGCGAGCGGTGAGCCGATGGCCATCGAGACCACTCATCTGTCGGCCAAGCGCTTCCCGGCGCTACGCCGCTCGCTGGTCAAGTACACGTCCCTCTACACGGCTCTGGCCGAGGTGTACGACGTCCACCTCGCCGAGGCCGAGGAGACGATCGAAACCTCGCTGGCCACCCCACGCGAGGCCGGCCTGCTCGGCACCGATGTCGGCCTGCCGATGCTGATGCTCTCGCGGCACTCGCTGGACGCGAACGGCGAGCCGGTGGAGTGGGTGCGCTCGGTCTACCGCGGTGACCGGTACAAGTTCGTGGCGCGGCTGCAGCGGCCGACCGGCTGATCGTTTCGCCGCCGAGGCCTCCACGCGCGTCCCAACGCCTCCGGGCACATGCAGAGGCATTCGTACTGTTCACGGCCCCGCCGGGCACACCCGGCGGGGCCGTTCCGCTGCCCGGCCGGCCGTCCGGTACAACATCGTTCCCGTACCGATATACGGACGGGGGTGACGCCTGCGAGAGGGTCCCCTAGATTTCCTGCGCATTAAGCAGGTGATCAGCGAGGGGACGGAACACCATGCCAGAGTCGGCATCACCCACAACCGCTCAACGCGGACTTACCCCGAAGTCGATCGCTGTCTGGTCACTCGTCGCCCTCGTGGGCGCGATCGGCTGGGCCGTGCTCGCGCTCTCCCGCGGCGAGGACGTCTCCGCCGCCTGGATGCTCGCGGCCGCGCTGGGCTCGTACGCGATCGCGTACCGCTTCTATTCCCGCTTCATCGCCAACCGCGTACTGAAGGTCGACAAAACGCGGGCCACCCCCGCGGAACGTCTTGACAACGGTGTCGACTTCCATCCCACCGACCGTCGTGTGCTCTTCGGGCATCACTTCGCGGCGGTCGCGGGCGCGGGTCCGCTGGTCGGCCCCGTCCTCGCCGCGCAGATGGGCTACCTGCCCGGCACGATCTGGATCGTCGCGGGCGTCATCTTCGCCGGCGCGGTCCAGGACATGGTGACGCTCTTCTTCTCGACGCGCCGCAACGGCCGCTCTCTCGGCCAGATGGCCCGCGACGAGATAGGGCCCTTCGGGGGCGCGGCCGCGCTGGTCGCCGTCTTCGCCATCATGATCATCCTGCTCGCCGTGCTGGCGCTGGTCATCGTCAACGCCCTGGCCGACTCGCCGTGGGGCGTGTTCTCCATCGGCATGACCATCCCGATCGCCCTCTTCATGGGCGTCTATCTGCGCATACTGCGGCCGGGCAAGGTCACCGAGGTCTCCGTCGTCGGCGTGGCGCTGCTGCTGCTTGCCATCGTCGCGGGCGGCTGGGTCGCCGATTCGTCGCTCGCCGACTTCTTCACGCTGGAGAAGGGCACGCTCGTCATCTGGATGATCGTGTACGGCTTCCTGGCCTCCGTACTGCCCGTCTGGATACTGCTCGCGCCGCGCGACTACCTCTCCACCTTCATGAAGGTCGGCACCATCGTGCTGCTCGCGCTGGGCGTCGTGATCGCCCTGCCGACCCTGAAGATGGACGCCGTCACCGAGTTCGCGAGCCGCGGGGACGGACCGGTCTTCGCCGGCTCGATGTTCCCCTTCGTCTTCATCACCATCGCGTGCGGTGCGCTCTCCGGCTTCCACTCCCTGGTCTCCTCGGGCACCACGCCGAAGATGGTCCAGAAGGAGACCCAGATCCGGATGATCGGCTACGGGGCCATGCTGACCGAGTCGTTCGTCGCCATCATGGCGATGATCACGGCCTGCATCATCGACCCCGGCCTGTACTTCGCCATCAACTCCCCCGCGGGCGTCGTCGGCACGACCGTCGAGTCCGCCTCCCAGGCGGTGGCGAACCTCGGATTCACCATTTCTCCCGAGCAGCTGGCGAAGGCGGCCGCCGACGTCGACGAAGCCAGCCTGCTGTCGCGGACCGGTGGTGCGCCGACCTTCGCGCTCGGTATGTCGGAGATCTTCTCCGCCGTGATCGGCGGCACCGCGCTGAAGGCCTTCTGGTACCACTTCGCGATCATGTTCGAGGCGCTGTTCATCCTCACCACCGTGGACGCGGGGACGCGCGTCGGGCGCTTCATGCTCCAGGACATGCTGGGCAACGTCTACAAGCCGTTCCGCCAGGTCAGCTGGAAGCCGGGCGTCTGGTTCGCCAGCGCGGTCGTCGTCGGCGGCTGGGGCTACTTCCTGTGGGTCGGCGTACACGACCCGCTGGGCGGAATCAACCAGCTCTTCCCGCTATTCGGTATCGCCAACCAGCTGCTCGCCGCCGTGGCGCTCGCCGTGTGCACCACGCTCCTGGTCAAGTCCGGGCGGCTGAAGTGGGCGTGGGTCACTGCTGTCCCGCTCGCCTGGGACGTCGCGGTCACGCTCACGGCGAGCTGGCAGAAGATCTTCTCGGACGACACCAAGCTCGGCTTCTTCGCACAGCGCGAGAAGTACCAGGCGGGCATCGACGCCGACAAGGTGCTGCCGCCCGCCAAGTCGATGGACGACATGCACACCATCGTCACCAATGCCACGGTCGACGGCGTGCTGTCGGCGCTCTTCGCGGTCCTCATCATCGTGGTCATCGCCGACGCAGCGCGGGTCTGCTTCCGGGCCATCAGCAATCCGGAGGGCGTCCGGCTCGCCGAGGTCCCGTACACCGAGTCCAAGCTGCTCGCGCCGGCGAGCATGCTGGCCACCAAGGAGGAGAAGGCCGAGTTCGCCGCGGCCGGACTGGGCCCGGACGGCGGTGTCCGCAAGGACACCGTCCCGGCAGGGACCGGCCCGGCATGATCCGGCGGGCCTCCGCGACGAGGGTCCGGCGGGTGGTGGACCGGGTCCGCTGGTTCGTGCGCGAGCTGTCGGGCGAGGCGGTGTACGACAAGTACGTCGCCCACGCCCGGGCCTGCAACCCGGACGCCGAGGTGATGACGCGGCGCGAGTTCGAGCGCAGCCGCACGGACGCGCGGGAGGCCGATCCACGGGACGGGTTCCGCTGCTGCTGAGCCTCCGGAACGGCCCGACGGGCCGTCGCAGCCCCTCCTGGGGGCATGCGGCGGCCCGTTGCCGTATCCCCGGACCCCGGCCGGCGTATCCCTGCTGCCCGGGACCCTGCTGCCGGACCCCTGCTGTCCAACCCCTGCGGCACACTTCGAACATGGACATCGCGATCAGGCGGGCCACGCCCGAGGAGTACGAGCAGCTGGGTGAGATCACCGCCCAGGCGTATCTGGGGGACGGACTGCTGGACTCCGGGAAGGACGACGACTACATCCACCTCCTGCGGGACGTGGCCCGGCGCGCGGCCGCCGCGGAGGTGCTCGTCGCGGTGCAGGACGGGGAGCCGCTGGGCAGTGTGACGTTCGCGCCGCCCGGCAGCGCGTGGGCCGACATCGCGCGGGACGGCGAGGCGGAGTTCCGGATGCTGGCGGTCGCCCGGGAGGGGCGGGGGCGCGGCGCGGGGGAGGCTCTTGTGCGGGCGTGCATCGAGCGGGCGCGGGCCCTGGACGGCGTCGAGCGGCTCGTGCTGTCCACCCAGCCCAGCATGCGCGGAGCCCACCGGATCTACGAACGGACGGGCTTCACGCGCACTCCGGAGCGGGACTGGAAGCCGATACCGGGCATCTCGCTCCTTACCTACGAGTTGGAGCTGTAGCGACCTACGACCGACCCACGACACAACATGTGGGGGGTGCCGCAACGCCCGCCCCCCACATGTATGCTCATGCTCGCTGTCGCCGCAGGGGAATCCGGTGAAAATCCGGAACTGTCCCGCAACGGTGCATTGGTGCGCTTTCACGCACCCAGGAGTCCGAACACCTGCCGACGGCGCGTCCGGTTCGACCGATCCGGACGCCGATACGTCCGGGCCTCGCGGATAGGCCGGTGGACGCTGCGTGGCGTGCTGCCCTGTGCCGGTTGCACACGCCCGAAGCGCCCCCGCTTCCCTGTGGCCCCGAGCCGAGCGAGGGAGAGCACCCCCGTGACCATCGCGCCAGCCGGTCCTGCTTCAGCACAGGTTGCCGACGGACCGGGGACCGCACTGCTGCGGACCCTGACCGACCTCACCGCCGACCTGCCGGACGCCGACCCCGGCAGGGTCGCCGCGGCCGCGCTCCGCGGCCGCAACGCGAGGTCGGACGAGGCCGAGCTGCGGGGCCTGGCCACCGAGGCGGCCGCGGGTCTCATCTCCGAGGACCCGGCCTACTCGCGGCTCGCCGCGCGGCTGCTGACCCTCGCGATCGCGGACGAGGCGGCGGGCCAGGGGGCGGTGTCGTTCTCCGCTTCCGTCTCGGTGGGCCACCGGGAGGGCCTGATCGCCGACCGTACGGCCGAGTTCGTCCTTACGCACGCGGAGCGGCTGGACACGCTGGTCGACATGTCGGTCGCCGACGGGGCGAACGACCGCTTCGGCTACTTCGGTCTCCGGACGCTGCACAGCCGCTACCTGCTGCGCCACCCGATCACCCGTCAGGTGATCGAGACGCCCCAGCACTTCATGCTGCGGGTGGCCTCGGGCCTGGCCGAGGACGCCGGCCCGCGCGCGGTCGACGAGGTCGCCGCTCTCTACCGGCTGATGAGCCGCCTGGACTACCTCCCCTCCTCCCCCACCCTCTTCAACTCGGGCACCCGCCACCCGCAGATGTCCTCCTGCTATCTGCTGGACTCGCCGCTGGACGAGCTCGACTCGATCTACGACCGCTATCACCAGGTCGCGCGGCTCTCGAAGCACGCGGGCGGCATCGGACTGTCGTACTCCCGTATCCGCTCCCGCGGTTCGCTGATCTGCGGCACGAACGGCCACTCCAACGGCATCGTCCCGTTCCTGCGCACGCTCGACTCGTCGGTCGCGGCGGTCAACCAGGGCGGCCGGCGCAAGGGCGCGGCCTGCGTCTACCTGGAGACGTGGCACGCGGACATCGAGGAGTTTCTGGAGCTGCGCGACAACACCGGCGAGGAAGCCCGCCGTACGCACAACCTCAACCTCGCGCACTGGATCCCGGACGAGTTCATGCGCCGCGTCGAGGCCGACGCCGACTGGTCGCTGTTCTCGCCGGCCGATGTGCCCGCACTGGTCGACCTGTGGGGCGACGAGTTCGACCGCGCCTACCGCAAGGCGGAAGACGACGGCCTGGCCCGCACCACCGTCCCGGCCCGCCAGCTGTACGGCCGGATGATGCGTACCCTCGCCCAGACCGGCAACGGGTGGATGACCTTCAAGGACGCCTCGAACCGCACGGCCAACCAGACCGCCGAGCCCGGCAAGGTCGTCCACTCCTCGAACCTCTGCACCGAGATCCTGGAGGTGACGGACGACGGCGAGACCGCGGTCTGCAACCTGGGCTCGGTCAACCTCGGCGCGTTCGTCCTCGGTGACGTCCGCGACGGGGAGGATGCGATCGACTGGGAGCGGCTGGACGAGACCGTCCGTACCGCCGTGACCTTCCTCGACCGGGTCGTCGACATCAACTTCTACCCGACCGAGCAGGCCGGCCGCTCCAACGCCAAGTGGCGCCCGGTGGGCCTGGGGGCGATGGGCCTGCAGGACGTCTTCTTCAAGCTGCGCCTGCCGTTCGACTCCGCGGAGGCGCAGACGCTCTCCACGAAGATCGCCGAGCGCATCATGCTCGCCGCGTACGAGGCGTCCTGCGACCTCGCCGAGCGCAACGGCCCGCTCCCGGCCTGGTCCCAGACCCGATCCGCCCGCGGTGTGCTGCACCCCGACCACTATGGCGTCGAGGTCAGCTGGCCGGAGCGCTGGGCCGCGCTGCGCACTCGTATCGCTTCCACGGGCATGCGCAACTCCCTCCTGCTCGCCATCGCGCCGACCGCGACCATCGCGTCGATCGCCGGCGTGTACGAGTGCATCGAGCCGCAGGTCTCCAACCTCTTCAAGCGCGAGACGCTCAGCGGCGAGTTCCTCCAGGTGAACGCCTACCTGGTGAACGACCTGAAGAAGCACGGCATCTGGGACGCCCGGACCCGCGAGGCGCTGCGCGACTCCAACGGCTCGATCGAGGGTCTGAACTGGATCCCCCAGGAGATCCGAGCCCTCTACCGGACCGCGTGGGAGCTGCCGCAGCGCGCGCTGATCGACATGGCCGCGGCCCGTACCCCCTATCTCGACCAGAGCCAGTCGCTCAACCTCTTCATGGCCTCGCCCACCATCGGCAAGCTCAGCTCGATGTACGCGTACGCCTGGAAGAGGGGCCTGAAGACGACGTACTACCTGCGCTCCCGCCCGGCGACCCGCATCGCCCGAGCGGCCGGCGCGGCGGCGACCGGCGCGGCCACCGTCCCCGTCCAGCAGGTCGCCTCGCCCGATGCCGAGGCCATCGCCTGCTCCCTGGAGAACCCCGAGTCCTGCGAGGCATGCCAGTAATGAGCTCCACCCCCGCCAAGGCCGAGAAGAACCTTCTCGACCCGGGCTTCGAACTGACCCTGCGCCCCATGCGCTACCCCGACTTCTACGAGCGCTACCGGGACGCGATCAAGAACACCTGGACGGTGGAGGAGGTCGATCTCCACTCCGACGTGGCCGATCTCGCCAAGCTCTCCCCGGCCGAGCAGCACATGATCGGCCGCCTGGTCGCCTTCTTCGCGACGGGCGACTCGATCGTCTCCAACAACCTGGTGCTCACGCTCTACAAGCACATCAACTCGCCCGAGGCGCGGCTGTATCTCTCCCGCCAGCTCTTCGAGGAGGCCGTGCACGTCCAGTTCTATCTGACGCTGCTGGACACCTACCTCCCGGATCCGGACGACCGGGCGGCCGCCTTCGACGCGGTGGAGGAGATCCCGTCGATCCGGGAGAAGGCCCAGTTCTGCTTCAAGTGGATGGACTCCGTAGAGAAGATCGAGCGTCTGGAGACGAAGGCCGACCGCCGGCGTTTCCTGCTGAACCTGATCTGCTTCGCGGCGTGCATCGAGGGCCTGTTCTTCTACGGTGCCTTCGCGTACGTGTACTGGTTCCGCTCCCGCGGCCTGCTCCACGGCCTCGCGACGGGGACGAACTGGGTCTTCCGCGACGAGACGATGCACATGAACTTCGCGTTCGAGGTCGTGGACACCGTCCGCAAGGAGGAGCCCGAGCTCTTCGACGACGCCCTTCAGCAGCAGGTCACCGACATGCTGAAGGAGGCCGTCGAGGCGGAGCTCCAGTTCGGCCGCGACCTGTGCGGTGACGGCCTGCCCGGCATGAACACGGAGTCCATGCGCGAGTACCTGCAGTGCGTGGCGGACCAGCGCCTGACCCGGCTGGGCTTCGCGCCGGTATACGGCTCGGAGAACCCGTTCTCCTTCATGGAGCTTCAGGGCGTGCAGGAGCTGACGAACTTCTTCGAGCGGCGCCCGTCGGCGTACCAGGTCGCGGTCGAGGGCACGGTCGGCTTCGACGACGACTTCTGAGCCTGCCGGGTGTGAGCCTGTTGGCTTTGAGCCTGTTGGGTCCGCGGGCGGGCGGACCGGGCGGCGGCTGCCTTCAGCTGCCGGTCGATCCGCCGGTCGTGGAGGTACCCGATGAGCGAGGGAGCGGCCAGCAGTGCGACGACGGCGAGGACGAGGAGGGAGTTCAGCAACGTGTTCATGGCTCCACTGTCGTCTTCCACGCGCGGAAAAGTCAGTGGCAGGACTGTCATGGAACGTCGAATTACTGCCACACTCATTGCATGCTCAAAAACGTGGCTGTGGCCGTCGTCGACGGAGTCGCCCCCTTCGAGCTCGGTGTGATCTGCGAGGTCTTCGGCATCGACCGGAGCGATCAGGGACTGCCTGTCTACGACTTCGCGCTCTGCGCGGCCGAGCCCGGACCTCTGAACGCGAAGTCGGGCATGTTCGGCATCTCCGTACCGTACGGACTGGACCGGCTGGAGTCAGCCGACCTCATCGCGGTGCCGGCCGACCGGCCCCGCGACCCGGGGGACTATTCCGAGCCCCTGCTCGACGCCCTGCGCCGGGCCGTGGACCGAGGCGCCCGGGTACTGAGCGTCTGCACGGGAGCCTTCACGCTGGGGGCGGCCGGACTGCTGGACGGGCGGCGGTGCACGACCCACTGGATGCACGCGCCCGAGCTCGCCCGCCGGTATCCGGGGGCACTGGTCGATCCGGACGTGCTGTACGTGGGTGACGGCCAGGTCACCACCTCGGCCGGGACGGCGGCGGGGATCGACGCGTGCCTGCACATAGTGCGCCAGGAGCACGGGCCGGACGTCGCCAACACCATCGCCCGGCGGATGGTGGTGCCGCCGCACCGGGACGGCGGGCAGGCGCAGTACATCGAGCGTCCGCTGCCACGCACGGCATGCGACACGGTGGGCGACGTCCTGGCGTGGATGGAGCGTCACCTCGACGCGGAGATCACCGTCGAGCAGCTGGCGGACCGGGCGCACATGTCGACCCGGACCTTCGCCCGGCGGTTCCTGCAGGAGACGGGGACGACGCCGTACCGCTGGCTCCTGCGCCAGCGGGTGCTGCTGGCGCAGGAGTTGCTGGAGGCGACGGACGACACTGTGGACGCGATCGCCGGGCGAGCGGGCTTCGGCAACGCGGCCGCACTGCGACACCACTTCCTGCGGACGCTCGGCACGACCCCGAACACGTTCCGCCGCACGTTCCGCGGCACGGCCCGCGCCGCCTGAGGTGTTCCGGGACGCGGGTCGTGCCGGGAAGCGGGTCGTGCCGGTTGGCGGGTCGTGCCGGTTGGCGGGTCGTGCCGGGACGCCGGCCGGATGCCGCCTCGGGTCAGATGCCGCAGCTCGACGCGGACCAGAAGCGGCTGCCCCGGTGGTCGAGGTGGGTGTGGTCGCCGTGGCCCGGATAGCCCGGGCCGAGGATGCCGTTGAAGCCGTGGTTGCGGGCCTGCTTGGCGAGGGTGCACAGGGAGTGCGGGCCGGCGCCCAGGTCGGCGGCGTCGCCGTAGAGGTGGCGGCTGTCCGACGCCCCGCCGACCGCGTCGTTGCAGGCACGGGACCGGAAGCCGCTCGTGACGGTGATGGGCTGGTCGCCCAGTGCGTGCCGCAGCGCTTCCAGCTTCCACATGGTGCGCAGGGCGTTGGACTTGGCGGTCGCGGCGCTCACGGCCCCGCCCGACCAGGTGGAGTTGCAGTCGTTCAGCTCGGCGTACGTGAAGTGGACGGGTGTGCAGTCGTCGTCCTGGAGGGCGTAGAGCTTGCTGAAGGTGGCGGGGCCGGCGACTCCGTCGGCCGACAGTCCGTACGCCGACTGGAACCGCTTGACCGCGGCCGTGGTGGCAGGCCCGTAGGCGCCGTCGGCCGCCAGCACCGCGCCATACCCCGGATAGCCGCCGACCCGGATCTGAAGCTGGGTGACGTCGGCGCCGGAGGCGCCCTGGGAGAGCGTCCGGGACCAGGTGTAGCAACCGTCGGCGTGTGCGGTGCCGGCGGTGGCCACGACCCCACCCGAGGCAGCAATCATGACCATGACAATGCTGAGCACATATCTCGCCGTACGTCGGAACGTTGGGCCTCCATACCGGGGAAGGGCGACACGGCCGAGACTGGCGGCCCGCCGGACGCGCGTCAACAGAGCGGGGCGAGAGTCATTTGTCCGACCAATGGCGACGCCCCGCCCCGGAGCGCTGCCCGGCCGGACTCGCCTGCGGGAAAGGTGGATTGAAGAATCAAAAGGTGTACCCCGCGCCGCCGCACTACTGACCACGCGTGACGGAGGTCGCCGCTCCGGTGGAACCCGGTGCGGCGCCCTTGTCCAGCGAGTGCGTACGCCGCGGATCAGGCGTTCGGGACCGTCTCGTAGCGCGGCGTGCCGTCTTCCATCTGGCGCAGGGCGTCCTTGCGGTCCCGCTTCGAGAGCCGGTCGATGTACAGGTATCCGTACAGGTGGTCCGTCTCGTGCTGCAGGCAGCGCGCGAAGTAGCCCGTGCCCCGCACCTTGATCGGGTTGCCCTTGGCGTCCCGGCCGTGCACCACGGCGTAGTCCGGGCGGGCCAGCGACGCGTACGCGGTCGGGACCGAGAGGCAGCCCTCGTTGGAGTCGTCCAGAACGCGCTGGTCGGCCGGCAGGTCCTCCAGGACCGGGTTGATCACGACACCGGTGTGCCGGACGCCGTCGTCGTCCGGGCAGTCGTAGACGAACACCTTGAGATCGACACCGATCTGGTTGGCGGCAAGCCCCACACCCTCGGCGGCCCGCTGGCTGGCGAACATGTCGTCGATAAGCGTGGCCAGCTTGTCGTCGAACTCGGTGACGTCCTTGCACTCCTTGTGCAGCACCGGGTTGCCGACGACGGTGATCGGGCGGGCGGTGCCTCGCTCACGGTAGGCCGCCTCGCGCTGCTCGCAGTTCTCGGTGTCCACGGCAAACCCGTCGTCGTCCACGCTCAACTGCTGGTCCGTCTCCTGCTGCGCCATGTCCGCCGTAGGCCTTCCGTAAGTCACGATGTGTGCCTGTACAGCCTAAGGGCAGCTCTCAGCAGACTTCCTCGAGATCGCGCCACTCACGGGTGTCCGGACTGTCCGCGACCCAGCCGTCGAGCAGGCCGCGCACCAGCCCGGTGGGCGCCGCGATACCGCACTCACGCTCGGGGACCCACAGCTCACCGGCCGTGCGGTGACCGAGCGGGCCCGGGTGTCCGGGCTCGCTGTGGTCGTGCGGGTCCAGATGCTCGCCCTCGCCCTCGTCGCTCGGCATCCGGCTCTCCGAACACAGCCGGCACAGCAGCCGCACGGACGAGGACCAGTCCTCGGCGGCGAATCCGGCGTCGGAGGCCAGCTGCTCCAGAGCGTCCCGGTCGTCCTCTGTCGCGGCCTCGAGCAGCACCACCCAGGTGGGTACGGGAGAGGGGGCCCACAACTCGATCTCGTCGAACACCGGGTAGGAGGGGCCCGCCGCCGTGACCCGCTCGCCGTGCGGGACGCCGTCGTGGAGCACGACCTCGCCCCAGCGCCGCCCGGAGGAGGGCAGCGGGATGGACAGCACCTCTATCCGGGCCGGGTCGAGCCGGCGGCCCCACACGACCTCTGCCTCGCCCTCGGGCGACAGCCGGACGGCGGCACTGCCCAGCTCCATGCCGACGGGCTCGGCGTTTCCTGCGGACTCGCCGGGCACCTTCAGCCCGTACGCCTGCCAGGCCCGGCGCGCCAGCGGCCAGTCCTGGAGGGCGGTGGCGGCGATCCCGACGTTCCACCAGTCCGGGGCGCCGGTCTCCCGGTCGAGGAGCGCCACGGCGCGCAGCCCGGCCGCACGCGCCTGCTCCCAGTCGTGCCGGAACTTGTGCAGCAGGGCCAGGTTGAACCAGGACTCGGACAGCCAGGGTTCGAGGTCCGCCGCGCGCGTCAGCAGCGCACCCGCGTCCTCGTACCGGCCGTCACCGATCAGCGTGAACGCCCGGTCGGTGGCCTGCCGCCACGAGGCGGAGGGCCGATGCCGTACCTTCCCGAAGATCCTCACGTTTCCCGCCTGCCGGTCCCTACGGTGCAGTCCTGCGGACACCTCTTCTTCGCATCCAACCATGCCCGGTTGGACGACCGCTCATTACCCATGGGTTACCCAGGCGGGGACTGGGTCAGGCCTCGGGAAAGTACGCGGGCGAGGCTCTCCACGACCTCGGGCTGATAGTCGTGTCCGGTGCCCAGGCGCAGCTGTTCGAGGGCCTCCAGCGAGCCGCCGAGCCGCCCGGTCCCGGTACCGGTCCCGCCGACGAGATCGTCGTACGCGTTGACCGTCCGTACGATCCGGGCGGTGAGCGGCTGGTCCCGGTACGGATCGGCCTGCCGCTCCACCACGACCGCCACCTCCGGCGGGACCCCGGTCTGGCGGACGACGGCGCCGCCCAGCAACGCGATGCGGCGCTGTTCCCCCGCGGGCAGGGGCGCCGTGGCCCCGGCCGGCACGGGATCCACCAGCGACAGTTGCCCGATGTCGTGCATGAGGGCCGCGTACTCGAGCACGGTGAGGTCCGGCTCCGACAGGCCCAGCTCCCGGCCGACCGCGCAGCTGAGCGCCGCGACCCGGCGCGCGTGGCCGTGCGGGGTGTAGCCGGCGATCTCGGTCGAGCGGGCGAGTGAGGTGATCGTCTGCCGGTACGTCGTCCGTACGGCCGCGATACGGCGGAACGACATCTGGGTGAGCAGCAGCGGGACGCTGAAGACCGGCAGTGCCCAGAGTCCGGCGACGGCCACCGCGAGCGCCATCACGGCCCCGGTGGCGCAGATCGCGGACCCGATGCCGAGAAGTGCGCGCAGCTCGTCGCGGAGCAGGGGGCCGAACGGCCAGCGGGTACGGGCCCGGGTCATCGCGGCGGCGAGTACGGCGTCGCACAGGGCGGTGAGGACGAGTATCAGGACGAGGAAGCCCGCGTAGGACGGGCCGTGGCCGAACCACTCGCCAAGGTTGCCCGAGCTGGACAGGGGCTGGAAGCAGACAGCGGCGAACCCGACGCTGAGGACCCTGCGCGAGACATGGTCCAGCGCGGGGCCGCGGCCGAGGGCGACGTGGGGGACGATGCCGACCAGGGCCGCCGCGACAACGACGGCGATGATCTGGAGGACGCCGTGGGCGGTCGCGTTGCCCGCGTTCTGGCCGAGCAGCGCGTACGCCAGGGCCCCGGCGCAACCGAGCGGCGCGGGCTCGCGGTCGCCGGGGGTCTCCCGCGCCCCGCGGCGGGCCAGCTCCCCCACGGTGATGAGAGCGCCGAAGACGAGCGCGGTGCCGGGTTCGGCGAGGCCGTGCCACAGGGTCCAGCCGAGCGCGAGCGCGGTGAGCGCGGCGGCGGCGGAGTGGACGATCACCAGGGTGAGCGGCGGAAGCCCGGCCCGCCCCCCTCTCACGGCCCCACCCCGGCGGACCAGGACGGCCATGCGGCGTCGCCCCGGGGAGGGGGGCCGGTTTTCGCCTCGGTGGCCTGCCGCACTCGGCCGCCGGGGGTCACGCCGGCCCGCCGTCGCCGGGACCCGTCCCCGCCACGCCTGTCCGGTTCCGCTCGGGCGCCGCCGTGGCGCCCGGATCCTCCGGCCGCGATGGCGGGACGTTTCCGCGGGCCGCGGGGTGCCGCTCCTCGGCCGTCACCGCGGGGTGCCACCCATGACGTTCGATGGCCCGCACCAGTGCCCGCACCATCTGCGGGTCGAACTGGTCGCCCGCACATCGTTCGAGCTCCCGCACGGCCGCCTCCACCGGCCGGGCCCGCCGGTACGAACGGGTCGACGTCATCGCGTCGAACGCGTCCGCGACGGCCACCACCCTGGCGAACTCCGGGATCTGGGGCCCGGACAGACCGTACGGATAGCCGCTGCCGTCGATCCGTTCGTGATGGTGCAGGATCGCCTCCCGCGCCTCCCCGAGGAAGCCGATTCCCCGCACCATTTCGTGGCCGTACTCCGGATGCAGTTCGATGACCCGGCGCTCCTGCGGGGTCAGTGGCCCGTCCTTCCGCAGGAGCCGGGTGGGTACTCCGAGCTTCCCCACGTCGTGCAGGATCCCGGCGAAACGCAGCACCTCGAGGCGGTCCTCCGACATGCCCAGCTCGCGGGCGATCATCGTGGACGCCTGGCCGACGCGCTCGCTGTGGCCGCGCGTATACCGGTCCTTGATGTCGACGGCCTGGACCAGGGCTCGGATGGTCGCCTGATGAGCGGCGCGCTCCCGGTGGTACTGGGCGAAGATCCAGCAGGAGATGTACATCGGGAGCAGCACGAGCAGTGCCGCGGGCGGCCCGTAGGGGCTGCGCCAGAGGACGGCCATCATCAGACCGGCCAGCCCGTGTACGCAGTGGGGGGCGAGCGAGCGCGGCAGCCCGCGCCAGGCGGTCAGGGCGGGCAGGCGTTCGGCGGTCACCAGAATGCCGCAGTCGAGGGCGGTCAGGACCAGGCAGAAGACCAGGACCGAGGCAGCCGCCGGGGCCAGGACGTACGGGAAGTCGGGCGCCGAATTCAAGGTGCCGCCGCCGAGCGCGGCCGGACCGCGCAGCACTCCGTACACGCCGGCGGCGGCCCAGGTGGCAAGCGCGTGCTGAGCCGCGTGCCAGACGCGCCGGACCCAGGCGGGGCGCTGTTCGATACGGCCGGCGAGCGCGCCGGGCACGGCGACGAGCGCGGCGGCGGCCGGTGGCAGCAGGAAGACGGCGGCGAGCACCACCGGGAAGAACGAGCCGATTCCGACCGGTACCCGGTGCCCCATGAAGGGGCATATCTTGACGAGCTCGCAGACGGCATACAGAGCACCCAGCAGGGCGACGGCACCCCACGGGGTGTTGTGACCAGCCGTCAGCGCGGGGGCGGCGCACAGAAGGCCGCCCGCCACGGCGCACAGGATGTAAGCGCGAGCCCCCGGCGGAAGTGCCCGCATGGCGCCTCTCCTCCCCGTGACCCTGGGCCAGCCCTAACGGGCTCATACAGGATGGGGAGAATATGCGCGCCACGGGCCCTCGGGGGCCGCATTCACGGATTGTGCCGTCCGGCTCCCCCGGATTAGCACCTTCGGGTGAACGAAGCCGCGTTACGGGGCAGATGTTCGGCCAAAGTTCATTCCTGTACGGCGGTCACGTCGTGATCAGGAAAGGCTTGTCCCGAGCGGATCAGTTCGATGCGGCTCATGACCTTCGACCGGAGGTCGGTCGGCACGTCGTCGTGGCCGCAGCAGCGCTTCACCAGCTTCTTGACCGCCTGCTCGAGCCCGTACTTCTCCAGGCACGGCGAGCACTCCTCGAAATGCAATTCGAACTTCGTGCAGTCACTGTCGGGCATCTCGTGGTCGAGAAACTCGTACAGATGGTCCAGGACCTCTGAGCAGTCCGTCTCGTGCGGCTCTCCGCAGCTCATGAGCCCGAGCCTTTCAAATCGTTCGACTCTCCCGCACCGGCCGGGACGAGCCCGCGGTCGCGGGCGTAGTCCTCGAGCATGCCGCGAAGTTGGCGGCGGCCCCGGTGCAGGCGGGACATCACCGTACCGATGGGTGTACCCATGATGTCCGCGATCTCCTTGTAGGCAAAGCCCTCTACATCAGCGAGATAGACCGCAATGCGGAACTCCTCGGGGATCGCCTGCAGGGCTTCCTTCACGTCGGAATCCGGCAGATGGTCCAGCGCCTGCGACTCGGCGGAGCGCAGTCCGGTCGACATGTGCGACTCGGCGCGGGCCAGCTGCCAGTCCTCGATCTCCTCGGCGGCGCTGCGCTGTGGTTCGCGCTGCTTCTTCCGGTACGAGTTGATGAACGTGTTGGTCAGAATCCGGTACAGCCACGCCTTGAGGTTCGTCCCCTCACGGAACTGGTGGAAGGACCCGTACGCCTTGGCATACGTCTCCTGCACCAGATCCTCGGCATCAGCCGGATTGCGTGTCATGCGCAGCGCGGCCGAGTACATCTGGTCGAGGTAGCCGAGGGCGTCCCGCTCGAAGCGGGCGTTGCGCTCCACGGTCGTCTCCTCCGAGGTCGTCTCCTCCGCGCGGCCGTCGTCGGTCCCAGTGACAGGACCCACCTCCTCCAACACCGTGGTGGGGCCGAGAGCGGACCCACTCCAATCGGAGAATAGTCGACCTTCCGGGGATGGTCCCTGCCGATTCGGTCCACTCACCGCCGTGACAGGGGCGGTCTTCGCCCCAGGCAGCACCGTCCACTCCAGGTCAGCGGCGTGCGGACGGCTGGGGCAGATGGTCGATGCCATGCGTTCCCTCTCCTCGTGCGATGCCTCTCCATACAGACGCACCGCACAACAGTGGTCACGCCCTGAACATTCCCGCGGCCCTGGTTCCGGGGTCATACCCGCAGGCCGTCGAGCCAGCTCCCCACACCCTCGGTGATGATCTTCAGGGCGTCCTCCTGACTGATCTCCGCCCGTTTCGGCACGGCGAACGCGTGATCCCCGTACGGCACCTCCAGCGGCTCGTACCCCTCGGGGAACTCGGCGGGCCGGCCGAAGGGGTCGTTCCCGCCCTGAACGACGAGCGTGGGCACCCCGGCACCGGTCAACTCGGCGGCCCGGGACTTCTCCGGCCTGCCGGGCGGGTGCAGCGGGAAGCTCAGCGCGAGGACGGCGCACGCACCCAGTTCCCGGGCCGTACGACAGGCCACCCGCGCCCCCGCACTGCGGCCCCCGGCGACAACGGGGAGCCCAGGCTTCGCCAGCGCGGGCCACAGCCCCCGCCAACCCTCGTCCAGGGTCTTCGGCGCGGGCGCGAGCTTCTTGCCGGCCACCCGCCACGGCTGCTCGACCAGCGCGACGGTCACACCCAGGGCGGGCAGCGACGAGGCGAGCGCCTGCAGGTCCCGGGCCTCGATCCCGCCGCCCGCCCCATGGCTGACGGCGAGCAGGAGCCGCGCCTTGCGGGCGGCGGGCACCCAGGTGATGCGGGCCGCCCCCGCGGGCGTCTCCACGGTCTCAACGGCTTCAGCGGTCTTGATCCGGCTCACAGAGCCATCCTGCCGCCTGAGCGTTCAGAACAGCGTGCCCTCCTGCGGCGCGGCCAGTTCCTCGAGCAGTTCCGGACCGTTGTTACGGACGTTGCTGACGTCCGTGGAGACCGGATAAGCCCGCATCAGGCCCGGCGGAGGCGGCGCCAGCAGCTCCCGGATGCCGTCCACGTCCGTACGGGCCGGGTCCAGCCAGGCGTCCCAGCGGTCCGGGGTGAGCATCAGCGGCATCCTGGGGTGGATGTCCGCCAGCGCCCGGGGGCCGTCGGCAGGGGCGACGGCAAGCGGGGATTTCTCCGCCTCGGTGGTGACGACCGTGCACGTCACCCACCAGGCCCGGGGATGGTCGTCGGGCAGGGTCCGGTCCCGCCAGAACTCGTACAGGCCGGCCATCGCCATCACGGAGCCGTCGGCGGGCGTGACGAAGTACGGCTGCTTGCGCGGCCGCTTCTTCTTGCCCTGCTCCTCCAGCTGCCGTTCCCCCACCCCGGTGACCCACTCGTAGTAGCCGTCCGCGGGTACGACACAGCGTCGCTGGGCGAAGGGCCGCCGGAAGGACGGCTTCTCGTGCAGGGACTCGGCGCGCGCATTGATCATCCGGGCCCCGCCTTCCGGCGACTTGGACCACGAGGGAACGAGTCCCCACTTCAACGCCCGCAGCTGGCGAACCGGACGAGGGTCATCGGCGTCCTTGAGAGGACGCTCGAGAATCGCGAAGACGTCCTTCGTCGGAGCCACGTTCCAGTCGGGAGCGAGGTTCTCCGTCGGCTCCCACTTCTGGACCTCGAAGAGACCGACCAGGTCCTCCGGTTTACGACTCGCTGCATACCGTCCGCACATGAGTGCCACACTGCCACTTCCGCCCGCCACCGGACCACACCCCTGGATGACGGGGGACGACAGGAGCCGGCCCTACATGCAGCCCCACCGGGAGACCGACTGATGGACAGCACAGCACTGGCCGACCTCTGGGACCGCGTCTTCGGGGCCCAGTCCGACCCCGCCACCTGGCTGGTGATAGCCACCGCCGTGGCCGCCCTCGCCGTCGTTCTGCCACACAACGCGTGGCGGTTCTCCCGGAACGCCGTCACCATCGCGCACGAGGGAGGCCATGGCCTCGTCGCCCTGCTCACCGGTCGCCGCCTGGACGGCATCCGTCTGCACTCGGACACCAGCGGCCTCACCGTCAGCCGGGGCAAACCGACCGGGCTCGGCATGATCCTGACGGCCGCGGCCGGCTATACGGCACCTTCGCTGCTCGGCCTCGGGGGCGCCTGGCTGCTCGCCGCGAACCACATCACCCTGCTCCTGTGGCTGGCGACGGCCCTGCTGCTCGTCATGCTGGTCATGATCCGCAACGCGTACGGCGTACTCACCGTCGTCGTCACCGGCGGCGCCTTCCTCCTGGTGTCGTGGCTGACCTCGGCGACCGTCCAGGCGGCGTTCGCCTACGGGGTGGTGTGGTTCCTGCTGCTCGGCGGCGTACGGCCGGTCTTCGAGCTCCAGGCCAAGCGCCGCCACGGGGGCGCCGCCGACTCGGACGCCGACCAGCTGGCCAGGCTGACCCATGTGGCACCCGCGATGTGGCTCTTCCTCTTCCATGCCGTCTCGCTGTGCTCTCTGGTGGGCGGCGGCCGCTGGCTGCTCGGTCTGTGACTTCCGACTGTGACCTCGGGCCCCGTACCACCTCATCGTTACGCCCCGGTTTCACCGTATATGATCAAGATCGGTGCTCTCACCGAGCCATTAAAGTGAGAGCCATGACCGAGACCCCCGCGTACACCGCACTCTGGCCCGCCCCGCACGCGAGCGGAGCCGTCGACGCCACGGTCACCGTGCCCGGATCGAAATCGGTCACCAACCGGGGCCTCGTCCTCGCCGCGCTCGCCGCCGAGCCGGGCTGGCTGCGCCGCCCCCTGCGCTCGCGCGACACCCTGCTGATGGCCGAGGCGCTGCGTGCCCTGGGCGTCGGCATCGAGGAGACCGTGCCGTCCAGTTCCTCGGTCACCGGGGGCCCCGACCACATCGGAGAGGTCTGGCGGGTCATCCCGTCCGGGCTGCACGGCCCCGCCCAGGTCGACGTCGGCAACGCGGGTACGGTCATGCGCTTCCTTCCCCCGGTCGCGGCGCTCGCCGACGGCCCGGTCCGCTTCGACGGCGACCCGCGTGCGTACGAACGCCCGCTGCACGGCGTGATCGACGCCCTGCGGGTGCTCGGCGCCCGTATCGACGACGACAGCCGCGGTGCGCTGCCGATGACCGTGCACGGCGGCGGCGCCCTGGACGGCGGCACGGTGGAGATCGACGCCTCCTCGTCCTCCCAGTTCGTCTCCGCGCTGCTGCTGTCCGCGCCGCGCTTCAACCAGGGCGTGGAGGTACGGCATGTGGGCGGGCCCCTCCCGTCCATGCCGCACATCCGGATGACCGTGGACATGCTGCGGGTGGCCGGCGCCCAGGTGGACACCCCGGAATCGGGCGGCGAGCCGAACGTCTGGCGGGTCACCGCCGGCGCGGTGCTCGGCCGCGACCTGGTGGTCGAGCCGGACCTCTCCAACGCCCAGCCGTTCCTGGCGGCTGCGCTCATCACCGGCGGCCGGGTCACGATCCCGGACTGGCCCCGGCGGACCACCCAGCCCGGTGACGCGCTGCGCGCGATCTTCACGGAGATGGGCGGCAGCTGCGAGCTGACCGACCAAGGTCTTACCTTCACCGGCACCGGCCGCATCCACGGCATCGACGTCGACCTGAGCGAGGTCGGCGAGCTGACACCGGGCATCGCGGCGGTCGCCGCCCTCGCCGACTCCGAGTCCGTACTGCGCGGTGTGGCGCATCTCCGCCTGCACGAGACCGACCGGCTGGCCGCCCTCACCAAGGAGATCAACGAGCTCGGCGGCGATGTCACCGAGACCGAGGACGGACTCCACATCCGCCCGCGTCCGCTGCACGGCGGGGTCTTCCGCACGTACGACGACCACCGGATGGCCACCGCGGGCGCCGTCATCGGCCTCGCCGTCGAGGGTGTGCAGATCGAGAACATCGCGACAACCGCCAAGACGCTGCCCGACTTCCCAGACATGTGGACCGGCATGCTCGCCGGCGCCGGCACGGGTCCAGGCACAGGTACGAGCACGGGCACGGGCACGGGCACGGGAGCCTGACGCGATGCGCCGCTACGGCAAGAACCCCGACGAGGACGACATCCGGGTCCGCCCGAACCGCAAGGGCAACCGGCCCCGCACGACCATCCGCCCGAAGCACGAGGACGCCCTGGAAGGGTTCGTCCTGACCGTGGACCGCGGCCGGCTGACCTGCCTTGTCGAGAACCGTACGGTGATGGCGATGAAGGCCCGCGAACTGGGCCGCAAGGGCGTCGTCGTCGGCGACCGGGTCGGCATCGTCGGCGACCTGACCGGCGACAAGGACACGCTGGCGCGCATCGTGCGGGTCCACGAACGCTCGTCCGTCCTGCGGCGCACCGCCGACGACGACGATCCGTTCGAGCGGGTGGTCGTGGCCAATGCCGACCAGCTGGCGATCGTCACGGCCCTCGCCGACCCGGAGCCGCGCCCGCGCCTGATCGACCGCTGCCTGGTCGCTGCTTACGACGCCGGTCTGGAACCCCTCCTGGTACTGACCAAATCCGACCTCGCGTCGGCGGACGAACTGCTGGAGACGTACTCGACCCTCGGCGTCAAATACGTCGTCACCAACCGGGACGAGCTGAAGAGCGGTGAGGCGGCGGACCGGGTCCGCGAGAGCCTCACCGACCGGATCACCGCCTTCGTCGGCCACTCCGGCGTCGGCAAGACCACCCTCGTCAACGCCCTGGTGCCGCAGGACCGGCGGCGCGCGACGGGCCACGTCAACGCCGTCACGGGCCGCGGCCGGCACACCACCACCTCGGCGCTTGCCCTGCCGCTCCCGGACGAGACGGGGTGGGTGATCGACACTCCGGGCATCCGGTCCTTCGGACTGCACCACGTCGACCCGTCGCGTGTGATCCTGGCCTTCCCCGACCTCGTACCGGGTACGGAGGGCTGCCCGCGGGCATGCAGTCACGACGAGGAGGAGTGCGCCCTGGACGCGTGGGTGGCCGAAGGCCACGCGGAACCGGCACGGCTCTACTCACTGCGGCGGCTGCTGGAAACGCGCGAGCGACGCGAAGGGGACTGAGCCAGAACGTTTGCCGCCCCCCACTGCTGGTAAGTGCATAATCGCACCAAGCGAGACGAAGCAGTCAGGCAAGCAGTCACCGAACGCGGGAGGACTCACTCATGGCGTGGCTGCTGGTGGTGGTCGCCGGGCTCCTCGAGACGGGTTTCGCCGTGTGCCTCAAGCTCTCGCACGGGTTCACCAGACTGTGGCCCACGGTCGCGTTCTGCGCCTTCGCGCTCGGCAGTTTCGGCCTGCTGACCCTCGCCCTGAAGAAGCTCGACGTCGGTCCGGCGTACGCGGTGTGGACCGGCATCGGCGCGGCCGGCACCGCCGTCTACGGGATGGTCTTCCTCGGCGACCTGGTGTCCACTCTCAAGATCGTGTCGATCACCCTGGTGATCGTCGGCGTCATCGGACTGCAGCTCTCGGGCTCGGCCCACTGACCCCGGGCCCACCGGCGCACGGCCCACCGGCGCCCGTCCTCCCGGCACCCTGCCCGCCGACGCGCAGCGCGGTGCGTACCAGCCGCCCCACGTCCTCGCCGCCCGGCGCGATCACGTACGACAGGGCGAGCCGCACCACGAGTTCGCAGCGTTGCGCCAGTTCGCCGCTCCCCTCGTCGGTACGCCCCTTCCCCAGAGCCGCTGCCGCCCGGTCCCGTACTGCAGCGGACAGCTGGGCCGGGGAGAGCATCCCGGCATCGGCCCGGCGCTGAGCCGGTACGAGAGCCTGCGAGCGAGACGGAGCGGGCCTGGGAGCGGGCATCCGCTCGCTCCAGCAGCCCGTGAGCAGGGCGCGGACGAGAGGGTTGCCGCGAGCCGCCCGGACGGTCCACTCGGCGACCGCCGCAAGCCGGTCCCCCGGGGCGGTACCGGCGCTCAGCGCCTGGTCGACGCCGCGAAGATAGGCGTCGGTCTCCCGTCGTGCCAGCGCCCGGGCCAGACCGTCCTTGCTGCCGAACTCGTTGTAGAGGGTCTGCCGCGAAACCCCGGCCGCGGCCGCGACATCGACCATCCGCACCATGGGCCAGGGTCGGCCCGCGAGCGCCACGAAGGCGGCGTCGAGTAAGGATTCCCGCGCTGTCGGCATCGTTGCCTCCCGCTGCTCTGCGGTCAGAGTTGACGGACGGCATGGCGGTGTCAATAGTTCGCGCGGGCCGGCGTACGGCCGGGCGGGTCGCCCGCGGGCGATGCCGTGTGGTCCGTGCTATTGAGTGTCGATACTGTTTCGCCATGCCCGACTTTCACGATGACCTGCGCCTCGCACATGTACTCGCCGACGCTGCCGACGCGGCGACGATGGACCGGTTCAAGGCCCTGGACCTCAAGGTCGAGACCAAGCCGGACATGACGCCGGTGAGCGAGGCGGACAAGGCGTCGGAGGAGCTGATCCGAGGCCAGCTGCAGCGTGCACGGCCCCGCGACGCCATCCTCGGCGAGGAGTACGGCATCGAGGGCACGGGCCCGCGCCGCTGGGTCATCGACCCGATCGACGGTACGAAGAACTACGTGCGGGGCGTTCCCGTCTGGGCGACGCTGATCTCGCTGATGGTGCAGGGGGAGGGCGGCTACCAGCCGGTGGTGGGCGTGGTGTCCGCCCCGGCGCTGGGACGCCGCTGGTGGGCGGCGCAGGGCGGCGGCGCGTACACCGGACGCAGCCTGACCTCGGCGACCCGGTTGTATGTCTCGAAGGTCGGCCGGATCGCGGACGCCTCGTTCGCGTATTCCTCGCTGAGCGGCTGGGAGGACCAGGGGCGCCTCGACGGCTTCCTCGACCTGACCCGGGACTGCTGGCGGACCCGCGGCTACGGCGATTTCTGGCCGTACATGATGGTCGCCGAGGGCTCGGTGGACATCTGCGCGGAGCCCGAACTCTCGCTGTGGGACATGGCCGCGAACGCGATCATCGTCCAGGAGGCGGGAGGCCGTTTCACCAGCCTCGACGGGGTGCCGGGCCCCGGCGGTGGCAATGCCGCCGCGTCCAACGGCCTGCTGCACGAGGATCTGCTGGGTTACCTGAACCAGCGTTACTGACGACAAGTTCGAGACGAGGGGCGCGGGGCGGTCGGCTGCGCGCTCTCTTGTTGACCCTCCGTACTCGTGCAACTCTGAGAGCCCCCACTTGTGAACTTGTGAATCCATTCTCCAAGAGGGGACCGGATTCACGAAGGAGGTGGCTCCATTCATGCTCGTCCGTGACGCCATGAGTACGGTGGTCCTGACCATCGGACCCGCCCATACGCTCCGCCAGGCAGCGCGGCTGATGGCCGCCCGCCGTGTCGGCGCAGCCGTCGTTCTCGACCCCGACACCAGCGGGCTCGGCATTCTCACCGAGCGCGACATCCTCATCTCCGTCGGACTGGGGCAGGACCCCGACCGGGAGCACGTCGCCTCGCACACCACGACCGACGTCGTCTTCGCCTCGCCGGCCTGGACCCTGGAGGACGCGGCGGACGCCATGGCGCACGGCGGCTTCCGGCATCTCGTCGTACTCGACGGGAGCGAGCCCGTCGGCATCGTCTCCGTACGCGACATCATCCGCTGCTGGGCCCCCAGCAAGCGCAGTTCGGCCGCCCTGGCCGGCTGACGGGCTCCGGCAGACCCACCGACCGGCCCTGGAAAGTCTGGGCGCCCCGGTCACGCCGACGGGCCGGATTCCCCCGGAGGAATCCGGCCCGTCACCCACGACAAGCGATCCGGTCAGCCGCGCAGGGCCTGGACCGCGGCGTCCAGCCGCTTGCCGAAGTCGCCGTCTGCCTGACGGAAGTTGTTGACCGCCCGCTCGACGATGTCGTCGCGCGACACCTTGGAGATGAACTGGGCGAGGTTGTCGATCAGGCGGCCCTTCTCGTCCTCGGACATCAGGCGGTAGAGGTTGCCCGCCTGGACGAAGTCGTTGTCCTGGGGGTGGTTCGGGGCTTCGTGGTTACCGGTACCGCCGGTGACCGGAACCGACTGCCACAGCGGCCGGTCCGTCTGGAACGGGCCGCCGAAACTGTTCGGCTCGTAGTTCTTCGCGCGCCCGTGGCGGCCGTCGTAAAGAAGGCCGTCGCGGCCGTTGGTGCGAGCCTCGGTGGCGTGCGGGCGGTTCACCGGCAGGTGGTCGGCGTTGATGCCGACGCGGTAGCGGTGCGCGTCGCCGTAGGCGAAGAGACGGCCCTGCAGCATCTTGTCCGGCGAGGGACCGATGCCCGGCACGAAGTGGGCCGGCGAGAAGATCGACTGCTCGACCTCGGCGAAGATGTTCTCCGGGTTGCGGTTGAGCTCCAGCTTGCCGATCTCGATCGGCGGGTAGTCCTCGTGCGGCCAGACCTTGGTCAGGTCGAACGGATTGAAGCGGTACGTGGCCGCCTCCGCCGCAGGCATGATCTGCACCTGCACGGTCCAGGACGGGAACTCGCCGCGCTCGATGGCCTCGCGCAGGTCGCGCTGGTGGCTGTCGGGGTCCACGCCGGAGAGGCGGTTCGCCTCGTCGGTGGTGAGGTTCTTGATGCCCTGGTCGGTCTTGAAGTGGTACTTGACCCAGAAGGCCTCGCCGGCCTCGTTGTTCCACTGGTACGTGTGCGAGCCGTACCCGTTCATGTGGCGCAGCGTCGCCGGGATGCCCCGGTCACCGAACAGCCAGGTCACCTGGTGGGTCGACTCGGGCGACAGACCCCAGAAGTCCCAGACGTTGTCCGCCTCCTGCGAGCCGGTGTACGGGTCGCGCTTCTGGGTGTGGATGAAGTCGGGGAACTTGATGGCGTCCTTGATGAAGAACACCGGGGTGTTGTTGCCGACGAGGTCGTAGTTCCCCTCCTCGGTGTAGAACTTCAGCGCGAAGCCGCGCGGGTCGCGCACAGCGTCGGCCGAGCCGAGGTTGCCCGCGACGGTGGAGAACCGCAGGAACGTCTCGGTCTGCTTGCCGACCTCGGAGAGGAACTTGGCACGCGTCCACTGCGAGACGTCACGGGTCAGCGTGAACGTGCCGTACGCACCGGCTCCGCGGGCGTGCACGATGCGCTCCGGGATGCGCTCCCGGTTGAAGTGCGCCAGCTTCTCGAGCAGCAGCTGGTCCTGGAGCAGCACGGGACCGCCGACGCCAGCGGTCTCGCTGTTCTGGTTGTCGGCGACCGGAGCTCCGGCCTCCGTGGTGAGCGGTCCCTGCGTCACGTGCGCCTCCTGCGTCATTCCTGCAAAGTCCTGTCCTTGGCGTTCGCCGTCCTCGATCCTACGATGGACTTTGTCTAAGTCAAGTGAGGATCCAAAGTCACACCCGTTCGGAACTTTGTCCCCCCGCTGTTAGGCTGACCCTTATGAGTGACCTGCTGGAACGACTTCGCGGACGCGGATGGCGCATGACCGCACAGCGGCGTGTCGTGGCCGAGGTCCTCGACGGCGAACACGTCCACCTGACGGCCGACGAGGTCCACGCGCGCGCTGTGGCCAAGCTGCCCGAGATCTCCCGGGCGACCGTGTACAACACGCTGGGCGAGCTGGTAAGCCTCGGCGAGGTCCTGGAGGTCTCCACGGACCGCCGCGCGAAGCGGTACGACCCGAACGCCCACCAGCCGCACCACCACCTGGTCTGCGCCCAGTGCGGCGCGATCCGCGACGTCCACCCGGCCGGGAACCCGCTGGCGGACCTGCCTGCCTCGGAACGCTTCGGCTTCACCGTTTCCGACGTCGAGGTCACCTACCGCGGCATCTGCCCGAGCTGCTCCTCCGCCTGACGGCGCCCAGGCGACTTTGCGGGCGGGCGACTCCCGGACCCGCTTCCGGACCGCGGCAGGGGCCCCCGCGCACACAGTGCGGGGGCCTCTGCCGTAGGTGCACGCATACGGCAAAGGCCCGGATCCATCAGGATCCGGGCCTTTGCCTCTGAGTAGCGGGGACAGGATTTGAACCTGCGACCTCTGGGTTATGAGCCCAGCGAGCTACCGAGCTGCTCCACCCCGCGTCGGTGAACCCAACCTTACGCCGGGGCGCCGACCAGCGCAAATCGCTATGACGCAGGCCACAGCGGCTCAGGCCGTGAGCTCCTGGTGCAGCGCCTCGCGCAGTCGTGCGGCCCGCTCCGCGACCTCCGGCGGCCCCAGCTCCACGGCGCGTGCACACCACTGCTGCCCCTCGGCCAGATCGCCGTGGCGAGCGGCGAGCAGCCCGAGCCGCAACGCGGCGCGCCCGTGCCCTGCCATGGCTGCCCGGGTCCACCACAGGGCGGCCTCCGGCTCGCTGCCCTCGCGTGCGAGCAGCAGCCCGAGGTTGAAGGCGCCGTTGCGGCTGCCCGCCTCGGCTGCCTCCCGGTACCAACGGGCGGCCTCGACCAGGTCGCCGCGGCCGGCGGCCAGCATGCCGACCCGCACCTGGGCGCGTCGGTGCCCCTGCTCGGCGGCCCGCTCGTACCACTCTTCGCACTCCGACTTCTCGGTCACCGGCTCGCCGAGCCCCACCGGCTCGGGCGGCGGCTGCAGGGAGTCCAGCAGGGCGCCGAGCCGGAAGGCCGCCTCGGCGCTGCCACCGCCCGCCGCGCACCGCAGGTGACGCTCTGCGGCCCGCTCCTCACCGTCTCTGACCAGCGCGATGCCGACCTGGAGGGCGGCCTCGGTGTGCCCGGCGGCCGCCGCCCGCTCGTACCACTTCAGAGCCGTACGGTCGTCGTCGCGGCTCGCGTGCAGGATGCCGAGGTTGAACGCGGCGTCCACACTGCCCGCCTCCGCCGCCTTGGAGAACCAGGGCTCGGCACCGGCCGCGTCCCCGCCCTGCAGCAGCAGGATGGCGAGCGCGTTGGCGGCCTCCCGGTGACCGGCGTAGGCGGCACGGCGGTACCACTGTTCGGCCTGCGCGGTACGGTCCTGGGCAGCGCAGAGCAGCCCGAGGTTGTACGCCCCGTTGTCGTCGCCGGCGTCCATGGCGGCGCGGTACCAGCGCTCGGCGGTCTGCGTCTCCCCGCGGGCCGCGTGCAGCGCGCCCAGGGCGTTGGCGGCGTTTCCGTCGCCTTCCTGGGCGGCCCTGTGCCACCACACGGCCGCGCTGTCCTCGTCGCCCGCGTCGCGCAGCAGGAAGCCGAGGGCACAGGCGGCGCGGGTCTCGCCGTCCTTGGCGGAGGTCAGGTACCAGCGGCCGGCCTCCTTCAGCTCGCCGCGTCCCTCGAGGATGGAGCCGAGGTGCAGGGCGGCGCGGCGGTGCCCTCGCGCGGCGGCCTGGCGGTACCACTGCTCCGCCTCGTCCACCCGCTCGTCGTCCGTCCTGCGCAGGTGCTGGGCGAGCCGGTACGCGGCCTCCCGGTGGCCCTGCTCCGCGGCGGCGCGCAGCCACCGCTCCGCGCCGACGTCGCCACGGTGCTCCAGCAGATCGGCGAGAGCGTACGCGCCGAGGGCGTGACCGGATTCGGCGGACTGCCTCAGCCAGTACTCGGCAGCGGGCTCGTCGCCGCGCTCGCGGTAGTGCCGGCCGAGGGCATGGGCCGCGGCCGCGGAACCGGCGACGGCTGCGATGCGCCACCAGCCGGCCGCCTCGTCGGCGTAACCGCGCTGGTGCAGGAGGACGCCCAGGTTGTTGGCAGCGGCCCGGTCACCCTCCGCGGTGGCGGCACGCAGATGGGGCTCGGCACCGTCGAGGTCACCGCGGCGCAGGAGCAGGGCGCCGAGAACACTCATCGACGCGATGTCGCCACGCTCGGCGGCGCGCCGGTGCCGCGCCTCGACTTCGGCGTCGGCGGTGTCCGCAGTGCTCTCCGTGACGTCCGGGTCCTCCCGCACAAACCGCCCTGTCTCCAACAGAGTTGACCTGTCCCCCATAATTTCCATCGTCGCACCACCTGCAACCCGCGTACACCTGGTATACCGCAGCCAGTGAGGTCACTACAGCGTTTTGTCGACATGCCCACAGATGGACAAGTCAAACACGTCCCGAGCCCAACTCCCCCCATCTGAACCGCGTTTCGCCGCATCAGCACATGCAAAAGGCCCGGATCCAGAAGGATCCGGGCCTTTAGTCTTCAGTAGCGGGGACAGGATTTGAACCTGCGACCTCTGGGTTATGAGCCCAGCGAGCTACCGAGCTGCTCCACCCCGCGCCGTTGTGCTGCAACCGTACCACGGTGCGGAGGGGGGCCTGACCGGCCGCCGGAGCGGCCGGCCGGGCCGTCCCGGTCAGCCGCTGGGCTTCGGGGCGGGCGAGGTACTGGCGCCCGGTGCGGCACCCGGCTTCGCGGCCGCCTTGGCCTCAGCGTCGGCGGCCCGCTTGAGCGCCGCCGCGAGCTCGTCCTGAGCCTTGCCGTACGCCGCCCAGTCGCCCTCCTGCAGTGCCTTCTCGCCGTCGTCGAAGGCCTTCTGCGCGTCGGCCAGCGCCTGCTTCACCGTCGGGTCCTGGGGAGTCGTCGGCGGCTTGGTGGTGCCGTCGCCGGGCGGTGGCTCGGTGGTGTCCTGGCCCTCCGCCCCGAAGACCTTGTTCAGGGCCTCGCCGAGGGTGTCCTCGAAGGCGGTCTCCTTGCCGTACGAGACCAGCACCTTCTTGAGCAGCGGATAGTTGACACCGCCACCGCGCACATAGACCGGCTCGACGTACAGCAGGTCGCCGTCCAGCGGCAGCGTCATCAGGTTGCCGTACTCCACCTCGGAGTCGCCGCCCTTGAGCAGCCTGATCTTCTCCGCGATCACCTCGTCGGAGTTGAACTGGCTCTGCACCTGCTTGGGTCCGGCGACCGTGGTGCTGGCCGGCAGCTTCAGGATCTCGATCCTGCCGTAGTCCTTGGCGTCCGCCTCCGCGTTGACCGCCATGAACGCACTCAGGTTGTCGCGGCCGTTCGGGGTGAACGTCGTCGTCAGCGAGAACGCCTGCTCGGCCTGCTTCGGCATCTTCATGGACAGGTAGTACGGCGGAACGGCGTTGCCCGACTTGTTGGTCGGGTCGTCCGGAACCTGCCACGCCTCACTGCCGCTGAGGAACGTCTGCGGGTCGGTGACGTGGTAGCGGGTCAGGAGTTCGCGCTGCACCTTGAACAGGTCCTGCGGGTAGCGCATGTGCTCCTTGAGCTTCGGAGCGATCTCACTCTTGGCCTTGACCGTGCCGGGGAACGCCTTCATCCAGGTCTTGAGGACCGGGTCCTCGGTGTCCCACTCGTAGAGGTTGACCGTGCCGTCGTACGCGTCGACGGTCGCCTTCACCGAGTTGCGGATGTAGTTGACCTGGTTCTCCTGCGCGACGACCGCGCGCTGGCTGTCGGTGAGCGAGTCGGCCGTGGTGTCGCCCAGCGTCGTACGCGAGGCGTACGGGTAGCCGTTCGACGTGGTGTACGCGTCGACGATCCACTGGATCTTCCCGCCCACGACTGCCGGATAGGCGTCGCCGTCGATGGTCAGCCAGGGGGCGACCGCCTCTACGCGCTCCTTGGGCGTGCGGTTGTAGAGAATCCGCGAACCGTCGCCGATGGCACCGGAGTAGAGGATCTGCGGTTCGCTGAAGGCCAGGGCGTACGCGGCCCGGTTGAGCGGGTTGGCGAGGTTGACGCCGCTCTTGCCCTTGTAGCTGGTGGTCTTCTCACCCTGGTCGTCCGAGTAGTCCAGCTCGGTCTGCGGACCGCCGACGATCGAGTACTGCTCGGTCTTCTCGCCGTAGTAGATCTGCTGCCGGAACGTACCGAGCTGCCCCCGGGACGGCAGGTCGGACTCGATGAAGACCGGCTTGCCCTCGGAGTCGGTGGTCGTGCCCTTGGCCGCGACCACGCCGTAACCGTGGGTGAACTTGAAGTGGTCGTTGATCCAGTTGTTCTTCGGGATGCCCTCGAGGTTCAGCTCACGCAGGCCGATGACGGTGTCCTGGCTGTTGCCGGCCGGATCCTTGTAGCGGTCGACGTCCAGCGTGGCAGGGAAGGTGTAGTAGCCCCTGATCTGCTGGAGCTGCTGGAAGGTCGGCGAGACGATGTTCGGGTCGAGCAGCCGGATGCTGGCCGTGGTGTCGGCGTCCTTGCGCTGCTGCGCCTTGTCCTTCGAAGCGGGAACGCCCGGGTAATCCGTCACCTTCGAGTTGTCGATGCCGTACGCGTTGCGCGTGGCCTCGATGTTCTTCTCGACGTACGGGGACTCCTTGGCCTGCTCGTTCGGCTGGACCTGGAACTTCTGCACGATGGCCGGGTAGAGCCCGCCGATCAGGATCGCGGAGAGCACCATCAGGCCGAAACCGATCACCGGCAGCTGCCAGGTGCGGCGCCACAGTGTCGCGAAGAACAGCACGGCACAGATGACGGCGATGCAGAACAGGATGGTCTTCGCCGGCAGGTAGGCGTTGGCGTCGACATACCGCAGACCGGTCCAGTTGTCCGCGGCCCTGAAGTCACTCGACTTCACCGCGAGCCCGTACCGGTCGAGCCAGTACGCGACAGCCTTGAGCGACACGAAGAGGCCGAGCAGAACGGACAGATGGCCGGTGGCCGCGCCCGTCGCCCGTGCGCCCGGGCTGGTGATCCGCAGACCGCCGTACAGGTAGTGCACCAGGGCGGCGGCGATCAGCGAGAGCACGGTGGCCGCGAAGCCGAAGCCGAGCAGGAAGCGGTACCAGGGCAGCTCGAACGCGTAGAACGCCACGTCCATGTGGAACTGCGGGTCCTTCTGGTTGAACGGCACGCCGTTCACCCACATCAGCCAGGTACGCCACTGCCCGGACGCGGAGGCGCCCGCGATCAGACCGATCAGCGCGGTGATCCCCAGGAGCAGCCACCTCTTGTACGGGGCGATGCTCATCCGGTACCGGTCGAGGCTCTGCTGCTCCATGGACATCGCGCTGAGTGGCGGTCGGAGCCGGTGAGCCAGCCAGATGTTCAGACCGACGGCAGCCGCCATCAGCAGTCCGAAGACGGCGAACAGGCCGATCTTGGTCCACAGGGTGGTCGTGAAGACCGATGAGTACTTGACGGAGCGGTACCAGAGCCAGTCCGTCCAGAACCCCGCGAACATGACGAACGCCATGGCCAGCACGGCCAGCACGCCCAAAGTCATGAGCAGGGTCCGGACGCGCCGGGACGGGCGGCCGACTCTGATTCGTGGCCCGGACGGGCCTCCGCCGCGGTCCGGCATCTGGAAAGCCAAGGTGCGCACCTCGAAAGTCGCTGTTGGTTGAGCAGGCCCCGCGATCGTAGAGCCCACTCATGCAACTTACTGAAGCTTTACTCAGTTCCCGCTCCCGGGTCCCAAGGAGGCAGGATGTTCGCCATGTCCAACGTTTCTCCTTCCGGCACCCCCATGGCCGCGAGTCCCCTCACCCGTGCTGTCCTCGAAATCGACGACTACGCCTCCGGGCTCGGCTGGGACCAGCCCGCCCGGCTCTTCGCCCTCGTCGACACCGCGCAACTGCGCACCCAGGAACCGGGGCTCGCCGCCCAGCTCGGTCTCCAGGCCGACGAGGCCGCGGCAGCCTCCCTCACCCCCGTCGAGCAGGAGGAGCTGCCGAAGGGGACCGCCCTGGACGAGTTCCTCGGCACGATCGCCTGGCCGGACGCGGTGGCCGGGTGCGCGATGACCGTGGAGCGGCTGATGCTGCCGCCGTCCGCCGAGGCGTCCGTACCGGAGGGGATGAACGAAGCCCAGCTGGCCAAGTGGGTGGCAAAGCACCCGGACCGTCAGGAGGTCCGGATGACGGTGGCCGTGCTGCGCAACGGTGCGCGTGAGTCGGCGCTGCGGCTGCGCGAGAAGGACTCCCCCACCGAGGTCCTCACCGGGGCCGACCTGGTGCCCGGTCTCGCCGAGGCGCTGGCCGCGACCTTCGAGGCGTAACGCCTGGACGGCCCGAGGGGACGGCTCCGGTCAGCTCGCGCTGCACCGGGGCAGCCCGGCCGTTTTCCCCTTGCCGATGTCCTCGAGGGACTTCACCGCGTCATCGATGGTCTTCACCTTCACCAGGGTGAGACCGGCGGGCACGTCGGCGGCCGCCGAGGCGCAGTTCTCCGCGGGAGTCAGGAAGAACTTGGCGCCCGCGTCGCGCGCGCCCACCGTTTTCATCCGGATACCGCCGATGGGCCCGACCTTGCCGCTCTCGTCGATGGTGCCCGTGCCCGCCACGAACTTTCCGCCGGTCAGCTGCCCCGGGGTCAGCTTGTCGACAATGCCGAGGGCGAACATCAGGCCCGCGCTGGGGCCGCCCACGTCGGCCAGCTTGATGTCGATGGTGAACGGGAACGTGTGGTCCGTTCCGGCCTGGATGCCGACGATCGCCCGGTTGGCGTCGGGAGCCTTCTGCGTGGTGACGGTGATCTTGTCGTTGCCCACGGGCTCCTTGCCTGCCTTCTCCGCCGCGACCGCGTCCGCGGCCGGGACGACGGTGAAGACGACGTCCTCGCCGGGTGTGTGGCGGGTGACCAGCTTCGCCACGTCGGCCGGCTCCGTCACCGGCTTACCGTCGACGGTCTTGATGACGTCCCCGGCGTGCAGCTTCCCCTCCGCGGGGCTGCCCTTGATCACCGTCGAGACGACGACCCGCGTGGACACCGGGATGCCGAGTTCCTTGAGTGCGGCCACCTTGGCGCTCTCCTGGGACTGGCTGAACTCCTCGGCGTTCTCCTGGGTCGATTCCTCTTCGGACTTGCCATCGGGGTAGAGGGTGTCGTGCGGGACGACCACGTTGTCGTGCGCGAGCCAGCCGTAGACCGCCTCGACGAGGTTCATCCGGTAGTCGGCGCCGGTAACACGGACGGTCGTCATGTTGAGGTGACCGGCGGTCGGATAGGCCTCGCGGCCCGAGATCTGCAGCACCGCGTCGCCGTCGACGTCTCCGAGGGTGTTCACCGTCGGCCCGGGAGTCATCTCCGCGTACGGCACTTTGATGAGTACACCGGCGCAGAGCAGCGCGATCAGCATCAGAGTGGAAGCGAGCATCGTCGCGGTGCGGCGTGGCATGGAACGACAGTACGGGACGGCTCTTGAGGAGCACCCGTGGGGCCGGTCCGTACGGGCACTCGCGGGACGCGTCAGGCGGCGTCGGAACCGGAGTGCGCCTTCTTCTCCATCGCTTCACGGAACCTTGCATAGCCCGCGAGCTCGGATATGTCACCGGAGGTGCGATTGCGGGCAGCCCAGCTCGCCCATATCGCAGCACCGATGGCGGCGAAAAGCGGTATCAGCAACCACGCGAGTGACGCCATCCCGACCTCCCTACCCCTGAACGACCGCAACGGATTGATCAGCAGATTAGTCATCCGCCGGTTCAACGCTCATGGCAGGGACCGGGTTACGCAAATCGGGGCGCCCGGCCGTCGCACCGGTTTACGCGCCCGTCCGTCCTCCCGACGCCCGGCGACCACCCCTCGACGACGGTCGCTACGCGCCCACCCACTCCTCCGTGCCGTCGGAGAACTGCTGGTGCTTCCAGATCGGGACCTCGTGCTTGAGGTCGTCGATCAGCTTGCGGCAGGCGTCGAAGGCCTCCCCGCGGTGCGGACAGGAGACCGCGACGACCACTGCGAGATCGCCCACCTGCAGGTCACCCACTCGGTGGACGGCCGCGAGGGCACGCACCGGAAATTCCGCGACGACCCGTTCCGCCACTCGGCGCATCTCCACCTCGGCGGAGGGGTGGCAGGAGTACCCGAGGGCGTCGACGTCGGCGCCGCCGTCATGGTTGCGCACGGTGCCGACGAAGAGCGCGGTGCCGCCCGCGGACTCGTCGCCGACGGCCTTGAAGACCTCGTCGACGGAGAGCGGGGTCTCGCGGATGGCGAGCAGCCGGACGGGGTCCTGAGCCGCGTGCTCGCCGGGGTGGTCGATCTTCGGTGCCATGCGGACCATCGTGCCGTACCCGGCCGACATTGTGGAATAGCCGATCCGCCGGGGGTGGCGGCCCGCGTATGGAGCCTCCTACAGCCCACTCCGGGGGACCGGCCGGCCCTGCCCGCGGGTACTCAGCGCCTGCGCGCCTTGCGGGCTCGGCGTACGACGGCCGCCGCGCCCAGCAGGGCCACGGTCGCGCCCGCCGCGCCCGCGGCGGTGGCGTCTTTGCGGCCCAGCCGGCGGCCCGCGACGGTGTGCCGGCCCGCCACCTCCTCCAGCAGTTCGGCGAGGACCTCCTCATTGGTCCACGTCGGGCGCCAGCCGGCGTCGTGCAGCCGCCCGACGCTGACCACCCACGGGTGCATCGTGTACGCGAGGTCGCCCGCCGGGGACGGGGTGAGGCCGATGCGGTGCAGCCGGGCGGCGGCGCCGAGGGCGACCGCGGAGGGCAGCTCCATCCGGCGGATGCCACTGAGCTCCTCGACCTCCTCCTGTTCCAGCCAGCCGTCGCAGCCGACGGCGAGCTCCCCCTCGACCTTCTCCAGCGCGGCATACTCCAGCGCGCCGACCAGGTCTTCCACATGGCAGAACTGCCAGGTGGGACGGGACCCGGTGACAACCAGCAGACGCGGGGACTCGAAGTAGCGGGTGAGCGCGGTGTCCGTACCGCCGACCAGCACGGCGGGCCTGACCACTGTGACGTTCAGACCGGGGTGGGCGCGGGGTGCGCGGCGGCCGAGGCGCTCGATCTCCAGCAGGTCGCCGACGCCCGTGGCCTCGGCGGTGGCGCGGAGCTCGGAGTCCTCGGAGAGCGGAATGTCGTTGTCCTGCAGTGCCCCGTAGACCATGGCGGAGGTGCACAGCACGACGCGGTGCACTCCGGCGGCCGCTGCCGCGGTGAGCACGGTCTGGGTGCCGCGCACGTTGTACGCCGTCCGCGCGGCCGGGTCGGTCTCCAGGTCGAGGTCGAGTGCCAGGTGCACCACGACGTCCGCGCCGCGCAGCTTCTCGGCGATCGCCGGATCGCGTACGTCGAGGATGTGCCAGAGCGCCTCGGCACACTCCCCACGGCGCTCGTCGATGGCCACCACCTGCTTGACCTCGTCGGATGCGGCGAGGCGCTGAGCGAGCAGCGCGCCGACCCCGGAGGCGGCACCGGTGATCGCGACGACGGGGCCGCGGCCGGCCGGGATCGAATGGTTTCGCCTCTGGCGAACTTCGGCGCTGTGCGGTGCGCGAACCTGCGGATCTGGGGAACTCACCAGGCGTCTCCAGCGGTTGTCTTCAGTACGTACGAGCTGTGACGCGTACGTACCAGGTGGCGTCCATCCTGCCGCAGGCCACGTGTCCGCGGAGCACTGAGCCCGGAAGCGGGTGTGGTGTCTACGCTGGGTGGTGTTGTCGGGCAATCGCCGTCGACTCCCGTCGGCGGCCTTACGAGCCGAGGAAACCCGTGAGTGACTCCCCATTCGGATTCGGCCTTCCGCCGGAGGAGCCGGAGAACGGCGACGAGGGCAAGAAGAAGGGCAATGAGGGCGGCCAGGGCGGCCCGGCGAATCCGTTCGGGTTCGGCGGGGCAGGCGGCGCGGACAATCCGTTCGCCGCGATGTTCGGTTCGCTGAACCCGAACGATCTGGGTGCGGCCTTCCAGCAGCTCGGCCAGATGCTCAGCTACGAGGGCGGTCCCGTCAACTGGGACATGGCTAAGGACATCGCGCGGCAGACCGTCGCGCAGGGCACCTCCGACGGGAGCAAGGACGCCAGCGTCGGTCCCGCCGACCGGTCCGCGGTCGAAGAGGCCGTGCGCCTCGCCGACCTGTGGCTGGACGGGGTGACGTCCCTGCCGTCCGGTTCCGGTTCGGCTGTGGCGTGGAGCCGCGCCGAGTGGGTCGAGGCGACCCTGCCGGTGTGGAAAGACCTGGTCGACCCGGTCGCAGAGCGCGTCGGCGCGGCCATGGGTGACGTACTGCCCGAGGAGATGCAGGCCATGGCGGGCCCGCTGCTCGGCATGATGCGGTCCATGGGCGGCGCCATGTTCGGCCAGCAGATCGGGCAGGCCGTGGGCGTCCTCGCTGGCGAGGTGGTCGGCTCGACCGACATCGGCCTGCCGCTGGGGCCGGCGGGCAGGGCCGCGCTGCTGCCGGTGAACATCGAGGTTCTCGGCAAGGACCTGGGCGTGCCGAAGGACGAGGTCCGGCTGTATCTGGCGCTGCGCGAGGCCGCCCACCAGCGGCTGTTCGCCCATGTGCCGTGGCTGCGCTCGCATCTGTTCGGCGCGGTCGAGGGATATGCCCGGGGGATCAAGGTCGACACCTCGAAGCTGGAGGACGTCGTCGGCCAGCTCGACCCGACGCACCCGGAACAACTGCAGGACGCCTTGCAGCAGGGCATGTTCCAGCCCGAGGACACCCCGGAGCAGAAGGCGGCACTGGCCAGGCTGGAGACGGCACTGGCGCTGGTCGAGGGCTGGGTGGACGCCGTGGTGCACGAGGCGGCCAAGCCCCGGCTCACCTCCGCCGACGCGCTGCGCGAGACGCTGCGCAGGCGCCGGGCCTCCGGTGGTCCGGCGGAGCAGACGTTCGCGACGCTGATCGGCCTGGAGCTGCGCCCGCGCCGGCTGCGGGATGCCGCGCGGCTGTGGGCGTCGCTGACGGACGCACGTGGTGTAGACGGCCGGGACAACCTGTGGGAGCACCCGGACATGCTGCCGACGGCTTCCGACCTGGACGACCCGGACGGGTTCGTGCACCGGGAGCACCTGGACTTCTCGGAGCTGGACAAGATGCTGGGCGAGGCCGCGCCCAGGGACGACCGGGGCGACGCGGACGACAGCGGCGACAAGGACGACAAGGACGACAACCAGAAGTGAGCCTGCACGACGACGCCGTTCTCGTACTCAAGAACTTCGAGGCACAAGGGCAGCAGGAGCAGCTGCGCCAGGCCTACCTGGACCATCTGTCGGTCCATCCGGACGGGATGTGGAAGGCCTGCCGGGCCGGACACATCACGGCCAGCGCGCTGGTGATCGACCCGTCCCGCGGCCGTGTGCTGCTCACCCTGCACCGGAAGCTGCAGATGTGGCTGCAAATGGGCGGGCACTGCGAGCCGGATGACTACACGCTCGGGCAGGCGGCGTTGCGCGAGGCCACCGAGGAGTCCGGTGTGCCCGGGCTGACCCTGCTGCCGGGCGGCCCGGTGACGCTGGACCGGCATCCGATTCCGGCGCCGTGCAACTGGCACCTGGACGTGCAGTACGCGGCACTGGCCCCGGCCGGCGCGGTGGAAGCGATCAGCGACGAGTCGCTGGATCTGCGCTGGTTCGCCTACGACGAGGTGGCGGGCGTGGCCGACGAGTCGGTGGTACGGCTTCTCGAGCGCACGCGCGCGGCGCTCTGACGGCATGGGCGAGGGGCGGGGCTCACAGTTGAGCCCCGCCCCCTCACCCGCGAGACCGCCCCACCAGGGGCCTAGCTCCAGGCGTTGTTCTGGTTCTGCGCGTGCGAGCCGTGCTGGCCCACTCCGAACTGGGCGCGGGCGCCCTGGCCGATCAGCGCGTTCTGCGGCGGCAGCACCTCGCTGGGCTGGACCAGGGCGAAGCCCTGCCCGAGGAAGCTGAGCTCCCACCCCTCGCCGGTGTTGCCGCGACGGCGCCACACTCCGGTGGAGTGCGTCTGGGCCTGCATCTGCACACGCAGCGAGGTGGACCAGGCGACGATGGCGTCCGCGTCGACGTTGACGTACTTGTCCGGCGTCACGTGCATCATCAGCGGCTGACCCGAGGTCATCAACGCGACCTTGCCCTGCCCGGAGATGTTGAGCTGATACTTGCCGGAGCCGGAAATTCCGTACTGGCTGTCCACCGCGATGACTTCGGTGTTCAGCGTGGAGTCCAGTGCGAGGACATAGCTGCTGTCCACGGTCATGCCCTCGCGCTCGACATCCACGACGTGGACGTACTGCGCGAGGTTGGCGAGGTAGACCGTGCCCTGGCCCGAGCAGCGCATCAGATCGAGGCCCTCACCGGTGCGCGCGCGGGCGCGGCGCTGGCCGCTCGACTGATACTCGCCGTCGAAGTCGATGAGCCCCTGGTACGCGACCATCGCCCCCTTGCGGGCGAGGACGTCGTCCTGCCCGGTCAGGGAAACCCGCAGGAGTTGCGGGTTCTGTACGACATAGCGGTCCAGGGACTGCTGCTCCGTGTTGCTGAAAAGTGCGCTCTGCATGGTGTCTTCGCTCCCCCTCAGCCCCGGACCCGAAGGCGGTCCGTGCTGTCCTCGCTCGGCTGTACGACGACGATCCCCTGGCCGGAGAAGGCCATCTGGTACGCCTCACCGCTGCCCCGGCCGATCACCGAGGAGGCCTTGAAGCTGCGCTTGCCCTTCACCTTGAGGTTCGGGGACCAGGCGACGAGCGCGTCCGGGTCGACGTACGTCTCGTCCTCGCCCCGCCCGCAGTCGACGACGATCGGGGTGCCGCGGGAGGTCAGGGCGACCCAGCCGGTGCCCGCGATCTCAACGTTGAACAGACCCTGCCCGGCGAACTTGGCCAGGCCCTTCACCTTCTCCACGCCCCACTGGAGGTGCGCGTCGAACGCGAGGAGGTTGGTGCCGTTGACCGACAGCGAGTCGTTGTTGAGGTTGATGACGACGACGTCCGCGCCGTAGTCGGCGAGATAGAGCAGGCCGTCGCCGGTGCACTTCATGATCGGCGCGCCTTCGCCGGTCACCCACTGTGCGGCCATCTGCCGTACGGCGGGCGGGTTCGGCTCGTACTGGATGAAGCCCTCGTACGCCACCATCGAGCCGGTGCGCGCGAAGAGGTCCTGGCCGCTCTGCATGGCGACCTTGAGCATGCTGCGGCCGTGGTTCTCCATACGGGCCGCGATCGGGGTCGGGACGTAGCCCGCGAGTTGCTGGTTCATGACGGGCTCCCTCAGACCTCGTAGGGCTGGACGACGATGAAGTTGCCCGGGGCACCGCGGAACTGGAGGTTCACGGTCTCACCGCTGTGGCCCGGGTAGGCGTTGCGGCGCAGCCGCACCTGGCTGGAGATGATCACCTGCGAGGCGGACGACCAGGCGACGATGGCGTTGCTGTCCGCGAACGTCGTCGGGGTGACCGGCAGAACCACCGGGACGCCGTGTGTCTTGACGACCACCGTGCCGGTGCCCTGGAACTGCATGGTGAACAGGGCGCCGCCGGGGATGCCGTGGCCCTCGATCCTGCGGACCTCGTGCTGCAGCGACTCGTCGAAGGCGAGGACGTTCTCCGCGGAGACACAGATCCCGTCGCCCTGCAGTTCGATCGAGTGCAGGTGCGCTCCCTCGTCGGCGAGGAACACCTGGCCGCGGCCGGTGCAGCGCATCAGCTGCATCTCCTGGCCGGTGGCATTGCCCACGATACGGCCGGCGAATCCGGCGCTCTTGTAGCTGAAGTCGACCTTGCCCTGGTAGAGCACCATGCTGCCCTGACGGGCGAGCACGGCGGT
Source organism: Streptomyces sp. NPDC051219 (assembly GCF_040682335.1). Taxonomy (NCBI): domain Bacteria; kingdom Bacillati; phylum Actinomycetota; class Actinomycetes; order Kitasatosporales; family Streptomycetaceae; genus Streptomyces; species Streptomyces sp. NPDC051219. The sequence continues at coordinate 170,816 of NZ_JBFBAS010000008.1, read as the reverse complement.
GCCGCCCATCGACAGATCCACGCGCATGAGCTGCTGGTTCTGGGGCGTCCAGCGGGAACCGGTCGCGGCTTCCTTGTACGGCTGCAAGGCGGCCTGAAGTCCGGCGCCGGTCTGCGGGACGTTCTGGGGGACGCCCTGGGGCTGTCCGTACGCACCGGGCGGCTGGCCCGGAACCTGGCCGAACGGCGGCTGCTGGGGCGGCTGTCCGTACTGCTGCGGCGGCGCCGGGGGCTGTCCGTACGGCGCGGGCGCCGCCGGGGCCTGGCCCGGGATCTGGCCGAACTGCGGCGGCGTGGGCGGCTGTCCGTACGGGGCCGGGGCGGCCGGCGGAGCCAACGGGGCAGCCATCGTCGGCGCCGTGTGCATCTGCCCGGCGGGAGACTGCGGCGCCTGGGGAGCGGCCGGGGCGCCGAAGGAGGGTGCGGGGGCGGCGGCCTGCGGCGGCGGGGCGAAAGACGGGGCGGCGGCCTGCGGCTGTGCCGCTGACTGGTCCTCGGCGACCTCGCCGCCGAAGTTCCGCAGCAGCGCGTCGAGCCCGCCGTCGAAGCCCTGACCGACGGCGGCGAAACGCCACACGTCCTTCAGGTAGAAGTCACCGAGCATGACCGCGCGCTCGGTGGTGAACTCCGAGCCGGTGAAGGCGTACCTGACGACCTCTTCACCACCCGCGACGATACGGATGTAACCGGGGCCGACCTGGGACATCTGTCCCGCGCCGTCGATGGTGGCGGTGAAGGACAGCTTGTGGATGTTCGCGGGGACACGGTCCAGGGTGACGCGGAAGGACTCGGTGTCACCGGCCTGCGCACCCAACTGCTGAATGGACTCTTCCGGTGACTTCGGCTGGTTGAAGAAGATGAAATAGCGGTCGTCCGACAGCTGCTCATTCGCATCGAGGCCGAAGCAGCTGATGTCGAACGTCAGCCCGGGGCCGGCGATCTGCACACCTACGTACAGATCCGTCCCCGCTGTGAGGTCACTGACTTTGGCCTTGTGGCCGCGTTGGAATTCCCTGGCCATGCGTAACGACCGTCCCCCATCCCGAATGTGAATGCGTCGCGCCAGGCTAACCGCAAAACCCGACAATGAGCGAAGTCGGTACAGAGCCGGTACAGATCACTTTGCGTCACTCGCCCCGCGCGGCCGGCAGGTGCGGCAACCGGTCGGCGGCCACCACTCCTTCGAGGTAACCGCGGGCCCGTTCGGTCCGAGGATAGGCCTCCAGCAGCCGCCAGAAACGCGGCCCGTGCCCGGGGACCAGGAGATGGGCCAGCTCGTGGAGGAGTACGTAGTCGACGACGTACTCGGGCATGCCCTGCAGCCGGTGCGAGAGGCGGATACTGCCCTCCGCCGGAGTGCAGGAGCCCCAGCGGGTGTTCTGGTTGGTGACCCAGCGGACCAAGGTGGGCTTGGCCCGTCCCTCGAAATACTGGGCCGACAAGCGCTCGGCGCGCTCGGTCAGTTCCGAGTCGCCGAGGATGCGCTTGCTCTCCTGGGCGGCGAGCTTGTCGAGCATCACGGTCACCCACCTACGCTCCTCCGCCTCGGACATCCGGGCGGGGATCAGGACGACCGTGCGATCGCCCTCGCGGTAGGCGGAGACCGTTCTGTTGCGTCGCGTGCTCCTGCGGACCTCGACCGCGCTCGCCCACGGGCCGCCGGGAGGCTGGCTGGTCATGCTGCGCTTCGGGCCGGTGGCGCGGTGCAGTGGGTCGGCGGGCACGCCACGACGTTACCCGCTGTCAGTGGGTGAAGTCCCGCCCCGGTGACGGTTCCGGCGTGATCCACTCCACGAGGTGCACCATTTGAACGACTAATGGCCGCTACCTGTGGACAACTTTCCGCGGCCTTCGCCCGCGGCGGGCATTCTGACTGCACCGACAACGGGGGTTCCGGGAAGATCCGGAAACAGATCGGGGGCACAGATGTATCCGATGGTGAAGCCCGCCTTGCGGCGTGGCTGGCGAGATCGTCAGACCGTGCAATTCGGAGTGACACCCGCGCATGCGGTGGTGCTCGGTCCGGTGGACACCGCGACGGGAAGTTTCCTCGGCCTGCTCGACGGCACACGCGGGATGGCGCTGCTGCGGGAAGAGGGCCGGGCGATGGGACTGCCGGACGGGCACGTGGACGCGCTCGTCCGGCGACTCGCGGCGGCGGGGCTCATCGATGACGCGACTGCCGGCGGTCCGGGCGCCGAGGCCATACGTAAGCGGACCGCCGCACTGGACCGGCTGCGCCCCGATCTGGCGTCGCTTTCGCTGGTTCATCCGGAACCGGGCGGTGGGATACGGCGATTGGCTTCGCGGCGGGCTCTGCGCGTGCAGGTGCGCGGGGCGGGCCGGGTCGGGGCGGCCATCGCCGCTCTGCTCTCCGGATCGGGGGTGGGCCGGGTCGACGTCATGGACGGCGGATGCGCCGACGCCGGGGACGTCTCCCCCGGTGGACTGCCGTTGGAGTCCGTCGGGGACCGCAGGGACGCGGCCGCGCGCCGGACGGTGCGCAGAGCCGCGCCGGACCGGGCCCCGCGGGCATCGGAGGTGTCGGAGAGCACCCCCGGGGCCGAGCCGGGTCTGTCCCTGGTGGTCGTCGCGCCGCGGGACGGGCTCGCCGCGTACGCGCCGGATCCGGCCGCCACCGAAACCTGGATCGCGTCCGGCACCCCCCATCTGTACGCCGGAGTGATCGAGGGCACGGGCTTGGTCGGTCCGCTGGTGCTCCCCGGCGGTACGGCGTGCGCGGGCTGTCTGGCACTGGAGCGGGCGGACCGGGATCCGGCGTGGCCACGCATGTTGGCACAGTGGCGGTCCGGGCGTGGTTGCGTTCCGGCGTGTGACCTGGCGCTCGCCTCGGCAGTGGCGGGACTGGCCGCCGCTCATGCCCTGGCTTTTCTGGACGGGGAGCTGCCGGCTAGTACGGGCGCACGCTGGGAGGCCGCTCTGCCGCTGCTGGAATGGCAGTCGACGCGGATCACACCACAACGCGACTGTACCTGCGGCGCCATTGGGAACACTGAAGGGGAGCACTCCTCGGGGACCAGGGAGCCACAGGACACAATGGCCGGGTAACCGCCGTTCGCGGCACGGCTGTCTGGGATTTGGAGGGGCGAATGTCTGATCTTCCCCGGAAGGCGGTCACCCGAACCGCCAAGCTGGCCGCGCTGCCACTTGGCATCGCGGGCAGGGCGACGTGGGGCCTCGGCAAGAGAATCGGCGGGAAGTCCGCGGAGATAGTGGCGCGGGAACTGCAACAGCGCACGGCCGAGCAGCTGTTCAAAGTGCTCGGGGAGCTCAAAGGCGGGGCCATGAAGTTCGGGCAGGCGCTGTCCGTCTTCGAGTCGGCCCTCCCCGAGGAGATCGCCGGACCGTACCGGGCCGCACTGACGAAGCTCCAGGAGGCCGCACCGCCGATGCCGACGCGCACGGTGCACTCGGTGCTGGAACAGCGGCTCGGGGAGGACTGGCGCGAACTGTTCCTGGACTTCGAGGAAAAGCCGTCGGCAGCCGCCTCGATCGGCCAGGTGCACCGGGCGGTTTGGCACGACGGCCGGGAGGTCGCCGTCAAGGTGCAGTACCCGGGGGCCGGGGAGGCACTTCTCTCTGACCTCGCGCAGCTGAGCCGGTTCGCCCGGATGCTGGGACCGCTGATCCCCGGCATGGACATCAAGCCGCTCATCTCCGAACTGCGCGACCGGGTGTCGGAGGAGCTGGACTACGAGCTGGAGGCTCAGGCCCAGCGCGCCCACGCGGCGGAGTTCGCCGGGGACGTGGATGTCGTGGTGCCGGATGTCGTGCACCAGAGCGACCAGGTCCTGGTGACCGAGTGGATCGACGGCATACCGCTGGCCGAGGTGATCGCGGACGGTACACCCGAGCAGCGGAACAGGGCCGGGCAGCTGCTCGCACGGTTCCTGTTCTCAGGCCCGGCACGTACCGGACTGCTGCACGCGGACCCACATCCGGGGAACTTCCGGCTGCTGCCCGAGGCGGGCGGCTGGCGCCTCGGCGTACTGGACTTCGGCACGGTGGACCGGTTGCCGGGCGGGCTGCCGAGGACCATCGGCGAGTCGCTGCGGATGACGATCGAGGGTGATGGCGGGGCGGTGTACGAGCTGCTTCGCGCGGAGGGGTTCGTCAAGGAGTCCATAGAGCTCGCCCCGGACTCGGTGCTGGACTATCTGCGGCCGATCATCGAGCCGGCCGAGGCGGAGGAGTTCACATTCACCCGAGGGTGGATGCGCAATCAGGCGGCGCGCATCGCCGATCCACGTTCGCCCGCCCACCAGTTGGGCAAGCAGCTCAACCTTCCGCCGGCCTATCTGCTGATACACCGGGTGACGCTGAGCACCATCGGGGTGCTGTGCCAGCTCGGGGCGGAAGTCCGGCTGCGGGAGGAATTGGAGGCGTGGCTTCCCGGGTTCCTCCCCGATGCCGAGGAGGAAGGGGACGAACGGGCTGTCGGAGCGGAGGCTTGAATCACCACCATGACGAATCGAGCCGGCCTTCGATCGCTCTGAGGTTGGCCCGGGCGCAGTCGTCGCAGAAGTAGAGACAGCGGCCGTTCTCCATCGAGCAGGTCCAGGTCGGCGGTGCTCCCTCGGCCGACGTCTTACCGCAGCGGGAGCACACCATGGTCTCGGTCTCGGCACCCGGCTTCCCAGGGTGAGGAGTCTGCTGGTCCACCTCCAGACGATATCGCCGCGGACGGTCGACGGCCGTCCGCAACGCACGTGGGGACCGGTCCGTTCGGACCGGTCCCCAGGTGATGTCTTTCGGCGCTTCCGCCTACTGAACCATTTGACTAGTGCATGACCGCCATGGCCAGCGCACGCCGGGCACGCATCGACACACGCTCGGCGCGACGCTGCATGCGGCGGGCGGCGACCAGGCGCACGGCCTGGCGTTGAGCGTCGGCCTCACGCATGCGGTCGTGCATATGCGCACGCGCCATGGCTTCTGGGATGAGTTGCATCTCGCGGGTCCTGTTCTGACGCGAGGCGTTCGCGCCGATGGTGGTGACGTCTGAAGTCGCGGAGCCGGACGGCTCGCTGGTGGAGGGGATCATCGGGGCCTGCTTCTGGGGATCGTGCGTATGCGGTCGGTCGATGGTTCCGGTGATGTTCATGCCGCAACCGGGTTCTTGCGCGGACGGCCACGCGGACGCTTGCGGGCGACGACGACACCCTGGACGAAGAGCTCGCCACCCCAGACACCCCACGGCTCGCGGCGCTCCTTGGCACCGGCGAGGCAGGCCTCGACCAGCGGGCAGGTGCGGCAGAGCGACTTGGCGTACTCGACATCGGCCGGCGACTCGGCGAAGAAGACCTCCGGGTCGTACGAACGGCAGGGGACGGGTACCCCGAGGTTCTCGATGGCGTCGTCGAGCGCGGTGAGCGCGGTGAGCGGAGTCAAGGTGGAGTCCTCCGGGACATCGGGCGGGGAGATCGGGCGGGAAGGCGGTACGGACGGGGCGTGCGCTTCGAGTTGCACGGTGGTTTCTTTCCTCGTCTGGTCGTTCCGGCCTGTTGGCCGGGTGTCGGCAGGTACCGGGTGCTGCTGTCCCGAGGCCCCTTCGTCCGTCTCATCCGTTCGGACAAAACAGAAGGGCCGCGGATCCCGGGTGGGGTTCCGCGGCCCTGAAGGCGCCGGCCTGATCTGGATCAGACTGGATCACTCCAGGGTTCGAGCCCACGGAAGGCCCACATCGTGTGGTGCTGCGTCGTCTGCTTCTTGCATCCGGCACCGGCTGCCGCAGAGGCATAGGCATGCGCCTGAGCCACTGCTACTGCTGCTTCCGGTGCCTGGGTCGGTCGCTCATTGCGCTCCCGCACGGGGAGGCCCGCAAGGGACGCAGGGCTGGCGGCGGAAATGCCGGACAGACCGGTGCCACGGAGCGAGGAGCCGAGCGGGCAGGTGGCGACGACCGAGCGATCGGTCATTTTGGTGAAGGTCATGAAGCTGGTCACTGGTCTCGCCTCCTCTCGGCGTCTCGGGGAGCCGGCCCAAAGGGCCTACTCCCATGCGTATTCGGATAAGTACAGCACGAAGACAGGGCTTCAGAGAAGCCGCCGTTCCCGTGGTTAAGAACCTATGGGGCTTCGCGGGGCATGCGCAAACTATTTTCTCGACGAGTTTGCATCAGTCCTCCTCGTCTGCTTCTCCAACCTCTTCACCTGCGCAGATGGCCAGCACATCGGCGCCGAAGCGCTCGACTTTGCGTCCACCGACGCCGGAGATCTGCTGGAGCTCTGCCTCGCTGCCCGGCACCGCCTCGGCGATCGCCATCAGCGTCTTGTCGGTGAACACACAGAAGGCCGGCTGGCCCAGTTCCTGCGCCTGGCCGACACGCCACTCCCGCAGTCGCTCGTACAGGCCCTCGTCCATGTCCGAGGGGCAGTCCTCACAGCGCATCAGTTTCATCTCGCCGGCGTCGGTCAGCGTCCTGCCGCAGACCCGGCACTGGACGGGACCCCGGCGCCCGCGCTTGCGCCCACTGCCGCGCTCCACCCCTGCGCCGCCGACCGCACCACGGGTGCCCGCCGCCGCAGAGCCGGGGCGCAGCCCGCTCAGGAAACGGCTGGGGCGGCGCGAGGCCCGGCCGCCCGGGGCCCGGGACAGTGCCCAGGACAGATTCAGATGCAATCGCGCCCGGGTCACCCCTACATAGAGGAGGCGCCGTTCCTCCTCGACCTGCTCGTCGGTCTTGGCGTACGTGATCGGCATCATGCCGTCGGTGAGACCGACCAGGAACACGGCATCCCACTCCAGGCCCTTGGCCGCGTGCAGCGAGGCGAGGGTGACGCCCTGGACGGTGGGCGCGTGCTGGGCGGCCGCCCGCTCGTCGAGCTCGGTGACCAGGTCGGACAGGGATGCGGTGGTCCCGGCCTTCCCACCCGCGTCTGCGCGGCTCAGGTGCAGTTGCTCCGCGAGGCGAACCAGCGCGGCGAGCGACTCCCACTGGTCGCGGACCGCTCCTGAACCCGCCGGCGGCTCGGGGCTCCAGCCGTTGCCGCTGAGGACCGCGCGCACCTGGGAGGGCAGGTCCACGACATCGTCGAGCAGCGGGTCGTTGCCCCCGAAGCGGGCCGCGCTGCGCAGGCCCGCGATCGCCTTGCGCACCTCCTGCCGCTCGAAGAACCGCTCGGCGCCGCGCAACTGGTAGGGCACTCCGGCGTCGGCGAGCGCCTGTTCGTACACCTCGGACTGGGCGTTGATCCGGTACAGCACGGCGATCTCACCGGCGGGGACTCCGGCCGCGATCAGGTCGCGGATCCGGCGGGCGGTGCCTTCGGCCTCGGCCGGCTCGTCCGCGTACTCCGCGTAGACCGGCTCCGGGCCCGGCTCGCGCTGGGAGACCAGCTCGAGCCGGTGCTCCGCGGCGCGGCCCTTGGCCTGGTTGAGCAGACCGTTGGCAAGATGCACCACCTGCGGGGTGGAGCGGTAGTCGCGGATCAGCTTCACGACGGTCGCGTGGGGGTGGCGGGTGCGGAAGTTCAGCAGATGGTCGGGGGTGGCGCCGGTGAACGAGTAGATCGTCTGGCTGGCGTCGCCGACCACGCACAGGCTGTCCCGGTCTCCCATCCAGAGCTCGAGCAGCCGCTGCTGGAGGGGACTGACGTCCTGGTACTCGTCAACCACGAAGTGCTGGTACTGGCGCCGGATCTGCTCCGCGATGTCGTGCCGGTCCTGGAGGATGCCGACGGTGAGCAGCAGCACGTCCTCGAAGTCGATCATTGACCGATCACGCTTGAGCTGCTCGTACAGACCGTAGATCTGGGAGATCTCCGCCGCGTCCCGCGGTGCCTCACGGCCGGCTTTCGCCGCGGCCGCCGGATAGTCGGCGGGTACGGTCTGGGTGACCTTCGCCCACTCGATCTCTCCCGTCACGTCCCGCAGCTCATTGCGGTCGAGGCGGATCCGGCAGCGCGCCGCCGCCTCGGCGACCAGCTGCACCTTGCGCTCGAGGAGCCGCGGCAGATCCCCGCCGACGGCTCTCGGCCAGAAGTACTGGAGCTGGCGCAGGGCCGCGGAGTGGAACGTCCGGGCCTGCACCCCGCCCGCGCCGAGCTCGCGCAGCCGGCCGCGCATCTCGCCCGCGGCGCGGTTGGTGAAGGTGACGGCCAGCACACTCGCGGGCTGCAGGATCCCGGCCCGCACGCCGTACGCGATCCGGTGGGTGATCGCGCGCGTCTTGCCCGTGCCCGCCCCCGCCAGCACGCACACCGGACCGTGCAGGGCCGTGGCCACCTCGCGCTGCTCGGGGTCGAGCCCGGCGAGCACGGCGTCAGGTGAGTCAGGGACCTGCGGGAAGGAGGAGGAGGAGGAGGAGTGCGTTGCTGCTGTCACCCCGCCATGCTGCCAGGTCCGCGGAGGCGCTTGCTCCACGTTGTCCACAGGGAGACGGGTGCGGTCGTACAAGTGCGGGAATGGCAACCGGTTGGCGTACGTTCCCCTTCATTGCGGCCACGTACCGACCTACCGACCCACGTAATCGACGTAGGGGCGTACCGACGTGCCGGCCGACGTACTACCGACTCAGCGAGCGAACCAGAGGAGCGCGGGAGACCATGCAGGGACCTGTGACGATGTACAGCACAACGTGGTGCGGATACTGCCGTCGGCTGAAGAGCCAGATGGACCGCGAGGGCATCGCGTACACCGAGATCAACATCGAGCAGGACCCGGCCTCCGCGGCCTTCGTCGAGAAGGCGAACGGTGGCAACCAGACGGTGCCGACCGTTCTCTTCACGGACGGTTCGACGCTGACCAACCCCTCGCTGGCGCAGGTCAAGCAGAAGGTCGGCCTCGGAGCCTGAACCGTCGCCGAGACGCGGCCCGGACCGGGCGCGAGCCCGGACCGGGCCGGCCCGGTGAGGCCCTACCGGTTCAGGCCCGACCCGGCCCGGTCAGGCCAGTGGCTTCGGCAGGGGCTCGCCGTACCAGAGCTCGACCAGACGGGCCGCGATCGAGATACCCGACGGAGGCAGGACCTCCCCGGACTCGAACGCGGCCCGCAGGTCTTCGCGCGAGAACCAGCGGGCCTCGTGGATCTCCTCGCCGTCCACATCGATCACGGAGCCCTCCGGCGACGCGGCGCGGGCCATGAAGCCCAGCATCAGGCTCGACGGGAACGGCCAGGGCTGGCTGGCGACGTACTCGACGTGGCCGACCGTCACGCCCACCTCCTCGAACACCTCGCGCGCCACCGACTGCTCGATGGACTCGCCCGGCTCGACGAAGCCGGCGAGCGTCGAGAAGCGGCCTTCCGGCCAGTGCACCTGGCGGCCCAGCAGCGCCCGGTCCTCGTCGTCCGTGACGAGCATGATCACGGCCGGATCGGTACGCGGGTAGTGCTCGGCTCCGCATGCCTGGCAGCGGCGGATGTGGCCGGCCGCCGCGACAACCGTGCGCTCGCCGCAGCGCGAACAGAAGCGGTGCAGCCGCTGCCAGTTCTCCAGGGCGACCGCGTGAACCATCAGGCCCGCGTCCCGGGGGGACAGGAGAAGTCCCGCCTCGCGGAGTCCGGCGGGACGGGCCGACTGGTCCATGCGACCGGGCAGCGCGTCCTTCTGCAGTGCGAAGTAACTGACCCCGTCCTCGTCCGTGCCGAGGAAATAGCGGTGCGTCTCCGTCGGCGGGGCTTCGAAGGCCGGCGTCATGACGAGTGCGGTTCCGCCGTCGGGGGTGTCGTCGACCAGCACCTGCCCGCCGGAGACCACGAAGACCCGGGTCGTCGGGTGGCTCCAGGCGGCGGCGAGCCAGGCCTCGTCGAGGCGGTGGTGGGCCGCGCGGTCGATGCCGCTCGGGGCGGTGAGCCCGATCGGACGGTCGGCGCCGAGCTCGGGGTGGCCGTAGTGGTCGGTCGTGGTGCTCACAGGTGCTTCCAACTCCCCCGGTGGGTGTGGGTGGTACGGGCTGCTCAGGCGCTGTGCCAGGTGGCGGCGAGGTCGCCCCAGAGGTAGGCGGTGGTTTCGACTCCCTTGAGGAGCAGGTCGAGTTCGACCTTCTCGTTCGGGGCATGCCAGCCGTCGGACGGTACGGAGATACCGAGGAAGAGCACCGGCGCGCCGAGCACGTCGCGCAGGTCGGCGGCCGGCCCCGAGCCCCCTTCACGGGTGAAGAGGATCTTCCGGCCGAAGGCCCGGCCCATGCTTCGTACGACCGACTGGAGAGCGGGGTGGTCCAGCGGGGTCAGACATGGGCGGGTCGCCGCACCAAAAGTGATCTTGTGGCGGATACCGGCCGGCACGTGGGCGGCGACCCAGTCGCATACGGACTGCTCGATCCTGTCCGGGTCCTGGCCCTCGACCAGCCGGAACGACAGCTTCAGATGGGCGCTCGACGGGATGATCGTCTTGCCGCCCGGTCCCTGGTAGCCGCCGCCGATGCCGTTGACCTCTGCGGTCGGGCGGGCCCAGATCCGTTCCAGGGTGGTAAGACCGGCCTCCCCGAGGGTTCCGTACGACTTGGCCGTACGCAGCCACTCGGCCTCGTCGAACGGCAGCTCCGCGAACAGTTCGCGCTCCCGCTCGGAGAGCTCGACGATGCCGTCGTAGAACCCGGGGACCGCGACCCGCTCGTCGGCGTCGTGCAGGGCCGCGACCAGGCGGGCCGCGATCGTCGCCGGGTTGGGCACGGCGCCGCCGAAGGAGCCCGAGTGAATGTCCTGGTCCGGTCCGTACAGCTCGATCTCGCAGTCCGCGAGGCCGCGCATGCCGGTGCACACGGTGGGGGTCGTCTCCGACCACATGCCGGTGTCGGAGACGATGACGGCGTCGGCGGTGAGGCGCGCCGCGTGCCGTTCCACCAGGGCCCGGAAGTGCGGCGACCCGGACTCCTCCTCGCCCTCGACGAGAAGCTTGAGGTTCACCGCGGGGGCGCTCCGGCCGGTGGCAGCGAGGTGGGCCCGTACACCCAGGGTGTGGAAGAACACCTGGCCCTTGTCGTCGGCCGCGCCGCGTCCGTACATTCGGCCGTCGATGATCTCCGGCTCGAACGGGTCCGTGTGCCAGCCGTCCTCACGCGCCGCCGGCTGTACGTCGTGGTGGCCGTACACCAGCACCGTGGGCGCCCCGGGGTCGCCGGAGGGCCACTCGGCGAAGACCGCGGGTGCGCCGTCGGTCGGCCAGATCTCGGTGACCGGGAAGCCGGTCTCGGCGAGCTTCGCCGCGAGCCAGTCGGCGCTGCGCCGTACGTCCCCGGCATGGTCCGGCTGCGCCGATACGGACGGGATGCGCAGCCAGTCGGCGAGGTCGGCGAGGAAGGCGGCGCGGTGGTTCTGTATGTACGTACGGACGGCGCTGTCCGGGGTGTCGCTCATGCCCCCGAGCCTATCTGTCCTGCTCCACCTGGCTTTCCTCGCCCAGCAGGATGCGCTCCAGCCCTGCCCGGTCCGGCAGGCCCGCGGGGCGGACCACCTCGCCGCTGCGTACGTAGAGGAAAGCCGCACGGACCTCGTCAGGGGAGAGGTCGTGCTGTTCGGCCCACGCGAGCCGGTAGACGGCGAGCTGGAGGGGATCGGCGGTGCGGGCGCGGGCGGTCTTCCAGTCGACGATCTCGTACGTGTCCGTGTCGTCGTCCCGGTAGACGGCGTCGATCCGGCCGCGGATCACCCGGCCGGCCAGGGTCAGCTGGATGGGCACCTCGATCCGATGGGGGGTGCGGCCGGCGTACGGGCTGCGCTCGAACGCCTCCTTGAGCGCCTCCAGGTCCCGTTCGTCCGCGATCTCCGCGTCCGTGCCGGGCAGCTCGTCCGGCTCGAGCATCGGGAGCTGCAGCGCCTCGAACCGTGATTCCACCCAGGCATGGAAGCGGGTGCCGCGACGGGCGGCCGGCTGCGGCGGGCGGGGCATGGGCCGGGCCAGCTCCTGGGCGAAGCCGTCGGGATCGGCGGCGAGCCGCAGCAACTGGGAAGCGGAGAGGGCGCTCGGCAGGGGGACGTCACGGACGGTGGCGCGGGCCCGGCGCAGCTCGCCGGTGAGCGCGTCGAGGTCGCGGTCCCAGGACGCGAGGAGGCGGGCCTCTTCGCCCACGACGCGCTCACGGGGAGCGGGGATGCCGGGGGCGGCGGGGGCGGCCAGGGCGCCCGCTTCGCGGCGCCCACGGTCGGCGTCCCGAGCGGACATGGCCGGGGGCGCCTGGGCGCCCGCTTCGCCGCGCCAGGCATCAGCGTCCCCGGCCGGTCCGGAGTCCGGAGCGCCGGGACGGACCGCCGGGGCGGCTTCGGCGTGGCAGGGGTCCTCCTCCGCCCAGGGGGCCCAGTCCTCCGGGCCCTCCGTGTCATCCCAGTCCACCGGGCAGTCCTCCGGGGCTGCCGGGTCCACCGGGCAGTCCTCCGGGGCTGCCGGGTCCACCTGCCCTTCCCAGTCCTCCGGATCTGCCGGGCCTTCCGGAAAGTGCTCGCCGTACGAGCGCTGGGTCCCCGCCGCGTCCTCGTCGGCGAGCGCGTCCAGGTGCGTCAGTACCGTTTCGGCCGCCTTCCGGCGCCGGGCCAGTGACGCCGGGTCCAGCGGAAGCGGCCAGGCGTGGTCCGCAGCTGCCGCGCGCAGAGCCGGGTTCTCCTCGTCCTCGGCCGGCTCGTCCGCCCACACCTCGATCTCGCCGTGCCCGGCGGCACAGTGGTCGTACAGCGCGCGCAGGAAGCCGGAGGGACCCCGGTACCGCTTCTGAGTCCGGCCCCACCAGTGCCCGGAGCCGAGGAGCAGCGAGCGGGGGCGGGTGAAGGTCACGTACCCCAGGCGCAGTTCCTCCGTCGTCTGATGATCCTTCATGGCGTCCTTGAACGCCTTCAGGCCCTTCGCGTCCCACTCGGAGACGTCCGGGAGCGTCTCCGCGTCGCCGCGCAGCGCGTGTGGAAGGACCTTGGGCTGGGCGGTCCAGGACTCTCGGCCCTGCTCGCTCGGGAACTGCTTGGCGACCAGGCCGGGCACGGCCACGACGTCCCACTCCAGGCCCTTGGACTTGTGGGCCGTGAGTACCTTGACCGTGTTCTCGCCTCCCGGGAGGGCGTTGTCGAGGCCCTTCTCGTACTGGGCGGCCGTGCGCAGGAACCCGAGAAAGGCGAGCAGGCTCGCCTGACCGTCGAGCGCGGCGAAGCCCGCCGCGATGTCGAGGAAGTTGGAGAGAGTCTCGCGGCGGCGGGCGGCCAGGGCGTGCGGCGAGGCGGACAATTCCACGTCGAGGCCTGTCGTCGCGAGCACCCTGTGGAGTACGTCCATCAACGGGTCGGCGAGGGAACGGCGCAGGTCCCTCAGTTCGGCCGCCAAGCGTGCGAACCGGACGCGGGCGTCGGTGGAGAAAGGGAGGTCGTCGTAAGTGGCGTCCGATTCGATGAAGGTGTCGAGGGCGTCTGCCAGCGAGATGACCTCAAAGGGGTCGACGCCTTCCACCGCCTCGGCCAGGCGGCGGTCGGGGTCGTCGTCCCGGCCGGCTGTTTCGTACCGTACGAGCTGCCGCGCCCGGCGCCCCAGCAGCGCCAGGTCCCGGGCACCGATCCGCCAGCGCGGGCCGATCAGCAGCCGGACGAGGGCGGCGTTGGCACCTGGATCCTGAAGGACTTCGCAGACCGCGACCAGGTCGGCGACCTCGGGCAGGTGCAGCAGGCCGGACAGCCCGACGACCTCGACCGGGATGTCGCGGGCGACCAGCGCACCCTGAATCTCGGCGAAGTCGGCCGCGGTGCGGCACAGCACGGCGATCTCGCCGGGCTCCTTGCCGGTACGGACGAGGTGCGCGATCGAGTCGCCCAACCAGTCCAGCTCGTCGGCGTGGGTCGGCAGCAGCGCGCAACGGACGATGCCGTCGCGCTCGGCGCCGGGCGCGGGGCGCAGCGCCTCGACGCCCTCGTGCAGGGCGCGCAGCGGGGCGGCGAGTCCATTGGCGAGATCGAGGAGGCGACCGCCGCTTCGCCGGTTCTCGCTGAGCGAGAAACGGTCGGCGGGACGGCCGTCGGCGTACGGAAAGTGGGCCGGGAAGTCGTCGAGGTTGGCCACGGACGCGCCGCGCCAGCCGTAGATGGCCTGGCACGGGTCACCGACCGCGGTGACCGCGTGGCCTGTACCGCCGCCGAACAGACCGGAGAGCAGGAGTCGCTGGGCGACGGACGTGTCCTGGTACTCGTCGAGCAGGACGACACGGAACTCGTCGCGCAGGATCCGGCCGACCTCCGGGCGGCTGGTCGCGAGCTGCGCGGAGAGGGCGATCTGGTCGCCGAAGTCAAGGAGGTCGCGGCTCCGCTTCTGCTCGCGGTAGCGGGTGGTCAGCTCCAGCAGTTCGAGCCGGGCCGCCGCAGCCTCGGGAACCTTGCGCAGGTCGGCGTTGGTGAGCTTGGTGTGCGCCAGGACGTCGAGCAGCTCGGTGTCGAACGCGCGGAGGCGGCCGGGGTCCACCAGGTGCTCGGCAAGCTCCGCGTCCAGCGCGAGGAGGTCGCTGACCAGGGAGGGAACGGATTTCGTCAGCGCGGGATACGGGCCGGGCGCCTCCCGCAGCACCCGCGCGGCGAGCTGGAAGCGCGTGGCGTCGGCGAGCAGCCGGGCGGACGGCTCCAGCCCGATGCGCAGGCCGTGGTCGGTCAGCAGCTGCCCCGCGAAGGCGTGGTACGTCGAGATGCGCGGCTCACCCGGAGGGTGATCCGGGTCCAGAGCCTCGGGATCGGTCACCCCGGCGCGTATCAGCGCGGTCCGCACCCGCTCGGCCAGCTCGCCCGCGGCCTTGTTGGTGAAGGTCAGGCCGAGCACCTGCTCGGGGGCCACCTGACCGGTGCCGACCAGCCAGACCACCCGGGCGGCCATCACCGTCGTCTTGCCGGATCCGGCTCCGGCCACGATGACCTGCGGGGCGGGCGGCGCGGTGATACAGGCCGTCTGCTCCGGGGTGAAGGGGATACCGAGGAGCTCTTTGAGCTGCTCGGGGTCGGTGATGCGTGCGGACACCCGGGAGAGGCTATCCGGGCCCGCTGACAATCCGGCACGGCCGACCGGCTTCCTGGCGCCGGCCGCGGGGTGGTGTGCTGAGCATCACCCCCACCGCCGCCCGTCCCGGTCAGTCCGGCTCCCTGTGCTGCCGCCCAGCTCGGCTACTCGGCTACTCGACGATCTGCCGGCCCTCCGGCTGCGCGCTGCACGACGCCCGGAAGGAGCAGTGCGCGCAGTGCTGTCCCGCCGAGGGCGTGAAGCGCTCGTCGAGGACGCGCCCCGCCGCGGTCGCGAGCAGATCGCCCACCCACTCCCCCGTCGGCGGCTCCTGCGCCTGCACCCGCGGGACGCTCTCGCCGCCGTCCTTCTTCGGCGCCCCTTGGCGCAGCTGGACCAGTTCGGCCCCTCCCGGCGGCGGGCGGAGGCCGCCGAACGCCTCGTCCACCGCGCCCTCGCGGACCGCGAGCTGATAGACCGCCAGCTGAGGGTGGCGCGCGACCTCGTCCTTCGTGGGCGTCTGTTTGCCGGTCTTGAAGTCGACGACGTACGCGCGTCCCTCGGCGTCCGTCTCCACCCGGTCCATCGAGCCCCTGATCCGTACCCCGTACTGGCCTGCCTCGAGCGTCACGTCGAAGTCGTGCTCGGTGGCGACGGGAGTACGGCCCGCGCGGTCCATGACGTGCCAGCGCAGGAAGCGCTCCAGCGCGGCTCGCGCGTTCTCCTTCTCCTGCTGCGACTTCCAGGGCGCGTCGAAGGCGAGCCCGTCCCATACGGAGTCGAGCCGCTCCATGAGGACGGCGAGGTCGGCCGGGGTACGGCCGGAGGCGACCTCGTCGGCCAGCACGTGCACGACATTGCCGAACCCCTGCGCGGCCGTGGCCGGCGCGTCCGCCCTCACCTCGCGGCCCAGGAACCACTGGAGGGAGCAGGTGTTCGCGAGCTGGTCCAGCGCGCTACCGGACAGCGTGACCGGCTTCGTCCGGTCGCGCAGCGGTACGGCGCTGTGCGTGGGCTCGTACAGCCCCCACCAGCGGTACGGATGCGCCGCCGGTACGAGCGGCCGGCCGTCCTCGTCGCTGAGTGCGGCGAGTCGCGCCAGTCGCCGGGCCGCGGCATCGCGCAGCGCGGCGGAGGCCTGCGGGTCGACGGTGGTGGCTCGCAGCTCGGCGACGAGCGCGGCGACGGAGAGCGGGCGGCGGGGGCGGCCGGTCACGTCCTTCGGCTCGACGCCGAGTTCGGTGAGGAAGCGGGAAGGCTGGTCTCCGTCGTCGGCCGGCGCCTTGACCGCGGTGACGACGAGGCGTTCGCGAGCCCGGGTCGCGGCGACGTAGAAGAGTCTTCTCTCCTCGGCGAGGAGTGCGCCGGGGGTGAGCGGCTCGGCGAGTCCGTCTCGGCCGATCCGGTCCGCCTCCAGCAGCGAACCGCGGCGCCGGAGGTCGGGCCACAGGCCTTCCTGCACGCCGGCCACGACGACGAGCCGCCACTGAAGCCCCTTGGAGCGGTGCGCGGTCATCAGTCGTACGGCGTCACGGCGGACCGCCCGCTTGCTGAGCGTGTCCGCGGCGATGTCCTCGGCGTCCAGCTCCTCCAGAAAGTTCAGTGCGCCGCGTCCGCCGGTGCGCTCCTCGGCGCGGGCGGCGGTGTCGAACAGCGCGCAGACGGCGTCGAGGTCGCGGTCGGCGTTGCGGCCGGACGCGCCGCCGCGCCGCGCGGCGCGCTCCAGCCGCTGCGGCCACGGTGTGCCGTTCCACAGCTCCCACAGTGCCTCTTCGGCGGTGCCGCCGCCCTGGAGCAGCTCGCGCGCCTTGCGGAGCAGCGCGCCCAGGCGCTGTGCACCGCGGGCGTACGCCGGGTCGTGCGCGACCAGCCGCTCGGGCTCCGCGAGGGCGCGGGCCAGCAACTCGTCGGACGGCGGGGGTACCCGGTTGCCGGCGGCCCGCTCCTCGTCGCGCAGGGCCCGCCCGAGCCGGCGCAGATCAGCGGCGTCCATACCGCCGATTGGCGACGCGAGCAGTTCGATCGCGGTCTCGACCTCGAGCCACCCGCCCTCGTCGGCCGGGGCGGTCGCACCGCCGCCCGCCGGGACGTCGTCGGCCTCCGCCTGGGGCTCCGGCAGACGGTGCCCCGCGTCGGGGGAAGCGGCCGTCGCGGGGAAGGCCGGCGTCATCGACGGCGCCGGCGAAGTGGTCGGCGCCGAAGCGGGCGCCGGCGAAGCGCTCGCCGCCGAGGGGAGGGATGCTGTCGCCACCGCTCTCAGCGCCGTCAGCAGCGGGGTCACCGCCGGCTCGTGGCGCAGGGGGACGTCGTCGCCGTCCGTTTCCAGCGGGACGCCCGCCGAGGTCAGCGCCCGGCGGATGGACGGGATCGTCCGGCCGCCCGCGCGGACCAGGACCGCCATCTCGCTCCAGGGCACGCCCTCCTCCAGGTGGGCGCGGCGCAGCAGGTCCGCGATGTTGTCGAGTTCGGTGCCGGGCGCCGGGTACGTGTAGGCCTCGACACGGCCGCCCTCCCGCACCGCCGCGAGCTCCCGGTGCGCCCGGACCTTCTCCGCCGGCAGCCGGGTCAGCGGCATCCGGCGGGTCAGCAGCCGGGTCGCCGCCAGCAGGGCGGCTCCCGAGCGGCGGGATGTGGTGAGGACCTCGACGGCTGCGGGGCTCCCGTCGGCGCGGCGGAAGGTGTGCGGGAAGTCGAGGATGCCGTTGACGTCGGCTCCGCGGAACGCGTAGATCGACTGGTCGGGGTCGCCGAAAGCGACCAGCGTGCGGCCCCGGCCGGCGAGTGCGTGCAGCAGCCGGACCTGTGCCGGGTCGGTGTCCTGGTACTCGTCGACGAAGACGGCGTCGTACTGCGTCCACAGCCGCTGCGCGACGTCCGGGCGCTCGGCGAGCAGCACAGCCCGGTGGACGAGTTCGGCGTAGTCCAGGACGCCCTGCAGATCGAGTATGTCGAGGTACTCGGCGAGGAAGGCCGCCGCCGCCCCCCAGTCCGGCCGTCCGGTACGGGCCGCGAAGGCGGCGAGGGCATCGGGCCCGAGCCCCAGTTCACGGGAGCGGGCGAGCACCGCCCGTACCTCGTCCGCGAAGCCGCGCGTGGTGAGGCAGGCGCGCAGTTCGTCGGGCCAGCGGATGGTCCGCAGCTCCTCCTGGCCGGCCAGGAGGTCCCGTACCGCAACGTCCTGCTCGGGACCCGAGAGCAGCCGCAGCGGATCGGCGAACAGATCGCTGTCCTGGTTCGCACGCACCAGGGCGTAACAGAAGGAATGGAAGGTGGTCGCCTGCGGTCCGGGCGCACCGCCCAGCCGCAGCGCGGTCCGGTCGCGCAGTTCCACCGCCGCCTTGCGGCTGAAGGTGAGGACCAGGATCCGGTGAGGATCCGTGCCGGCCGCGACCCGGGCGGCGACCGACTCGACCAGGGTCGTGGTCTTGCCCGTGCCCGGTCCGGCAAGGACCAGCAGCGGTCCGGCGGTGTGGTCAACCACCGCGCGCTGGCGTGCGTCAAGAAGAGGAGGATCCACCGGCCCCGGCGGGGTACGCACCAGCCGGTACGCGCCGGGGGTCCGCTGCCGTGTCTCACGACGGTGCGGTGGCGTGTGCCGAGTGGATGGGAAGGAGCTCACGTGGGTCGCCGGTCCTGGTGGGTGTGCTGGGTGGTGGCGGCGTGCAGGGGGCCGCGTGCTGGAGACGCTACGCCAGCGGGAGGCGGGGTCGCAGCGAGTCCGCCGGGTAGCCCGTACAGTCCTCCGGCCCTCCGCCGCGCCGCCGGATGGCGGAAGCTGTCAGGTGTGAGCCTCGCTCGTTCCGCCGTCGCCGGCCCACCGCGCGCGTTTCATGTCGACGCGCGGAAGGTGGCCGTCCGCGCCGCGGCCGGCCTCGCGCAGCGGGGTCCCCTCGGCCCGGTAGTGGCCGAGCGCGCGCAGCTCGTGCCCGGGCAGCAGCACCCCGTCGGACCGCATGACCCGCCACCACGGCACGACTCCGCCGTACAGGGCCATCACCCGGCCCACCTGCCGGGGGCCGCCCTCGCCGAGCCACTCCGCGACATCTCCGTACGTCATCACCCGGCCGGGCGGAATCCCCTCCGCCACTTCCAGGACCCGTTCCGCGTACTCGGGCAGCTCGTCGCTCATCCGTCCCATACTGCCGCACCCCACCGACAGAGCCGCCGGGCGCATGTTACGCATCGCACGCCTGCGCAGTGCCCCCTGATGCCCCACTCGGGCGCCTGGGCGTGCCACCATCATCCGGGCGGTGACCGGTGATACGAGATAAAGAAGAGACGGCGAAGGAGCAGGGCGTGCAGCCTCCGCAGACGGAGACGGCCCCTGCCGCAGAATCACGCCCCGACGTGCCCGCAGCGCCGCCCGAAGCCCCGGACGGGACCGCGGACGGGACCGCGGAAGCGACTCCGAACGCGACCCCGGACGGGACCGCGGAAGCGACCGCGGCCGGGGAGACCGCGCACCGGACGCCGGACGACGCCCAGGCAGGCCCCGTGGAGGGCGACGAACCGCTGCTTCCCGCCCGCGTACACCGACCGTCCGACCTGGTGCGGCTGCTGGTCGGCGTCCTCGGCATCGCCGTGGTGCTGGCCATCGCGGCCTTCGCGCACGGTACGACCGAGGGCCTGGAGCAGGACATCAGCAAGGGCACGGGCCGGGCGCCCGACCTGCTGATCAAACTCGCGGGCCTGGTCTCCAGCATCGCCGTACTGCTCGTGCCGGTCGCCTTCGCCATCGAGCGGCTGATCAAACGC
Organism: Streptomyces sp. NPDC051219; assembly: GCF_040682335.1. Lineage (NCBI taxonomy): Bacteria > Bacillati > Actinomycetota > Actinomycetes > Kitasatosporales > Streptomycetaceae > Streptomyces > Streptomyces sp. NPDC051219. The sequence continues at coordinate 151,153 of NZ_JBFBAS010000008.1, read as the reverse complement.
GACGGACTGCGCATCGCGGACGGTGTACTAGCGGCCGTCCTCGCCCACGGCGTCACCCTCGCCACCGACCTCTGGGTGGCCGAGGCCGCCCCCGGCTCCATCCGGGACGCGCTCACCCAGCAGGCCGTCGGCGACGCGCTGACCGATCCCGTGCACGGCTATCTCGCGCCCGTCATCGCCTATATGACGGCCGTCGGGATGACCCGCAGACCCCGCTGGCGGGTCGTGCTGTGGGTGGTGCTGCTGCTGGACGCCTTCGCGATGCTGGTCGGCGGATACACCACGCCGTTCTCGATCATCCTCACCGTGCTGATCGGCTGGACCGTCGCGTACGGGACGGTGTACGCGGTCGGCTCCCCCAACGTCCGCCCCACCGGCCAGACCCTCCTCGCCGGCCTGCGCCACGTCGGCTTCCGCCCGGTCAGCGCAATGCGCGCGGAGGAGGTGCCCGACTCCGCCGACCACGGCGACCGCGGCCGCCGCTACCTGGTCGCCCTCGAGGACGGGCCGCCGCTCGACGTCACCGTGGTGGACCGCGAGCAGCAGGCGCAGGGCTTCTTCTACCGGGTGTGGCGCCGCGTCACCCTGCGCGGCATCACCCAGCGCCGCAGCCTCCAGTCGCTGCGCCAGGCGCTGGAGCAGGAAGCACTCCTCGCGTACGCGGCGATCGCCGCCGGCGCCAATGCCCCCAAACTGATCGCCACCTCCGAGCTGGGGCCGGACGCGGTCATGCTCGTGTACGAGCACATCGGCGGCCGCTCGCTGGACTCCCTGACCGACGAGGAGATCACCGACGAGCTCACTCGCAGCGCGTGGCGCCAGGTGAAGGCCCTCCAGTCGCGGCGGATCGCGCACCGCCGCCTGGTCGGTGACGCCATCCTGGTGGATCGTTCCGGCAGTGTGATCCTTACTGACCTGCGCGGCGGCGAGATCGCCGCGAGCGACATCGTCCTGCGGATGGACATCGCGCAGCTGCTCACCACGCTCGGCCTGCGGGTGGGCGCCGAGCGCTCGGTGGCCGCGGCGGTCGCGGTGCTCGGCGGCGACGCGGTCGCGGACTGTCTGCCGCTGCTGCAGCCGATCGCGCTGAGCCGCTCCACCCGCGCGACGCTGCGCAAACTGGCCCGGGAGCGTTCCCAGCGCGAGCGCGAAGCCGTCCTGGAGGCATCGCGGGCCGACCGGACCGAGGCGGCCGACGAACAGGGCGCCGGACCCAAGTCCGTACGCGCGGAGAAGCAGGCCGGGAAAGCCGGCAAGCGGGCGGAGAAGCGCGCCATCGACGAGGCTCTGGACGAGGCGCGCGAGGAGGACCTGCTCACCCAGATGCGCGGCCAGGTGCTGCTCATCCGGCCGCAAGCGCCCGTCGAGCCTGCCCGGCTGGAGCGGATCAAGCCCAAGACGCTGGTCAGCTTTATCGCCGGCGCGTTCGCGGCGTACTTCCTCCTCTCGCAGCTGACGCACATCGAGTTCGGCACACTCATCGACCGGGCGGAGTGGGGCTGGGTGGCCGCGGCCGTCCTCTTCTCCGCGCTCAGCTATGTCGCGGCCGCGATGAGCCTGCTGGGCTTCGTGCCCGAGCGGGTGCCGTTCGTACGGACCGTCCTGGCGCAGGTCGCCGGGTCGTTCGTAAAGCTGGTCGCGCCGGCGGCGGTCGGCGGCGTGGCACTCAACACCCGATTCCTGCAGCGCGCCGGTGTACGCCCGGGGCTGGCCGTCGCGAGCGTCGGCGCTTCCCAGCTGTTCGGCCTCGCCAGCCACATCCTGCTGCTGCTCGCCTTCGGCTATCTGACGGGGACGGAGAAGACGCCGTTCCTCACCCCCTCCCGGACAGTGATCGCGGGCCTGCTGACGGTCGCCGTGCTGGCGCTGGTGGTGACGGCGATCCCGTTCATGCGGAAGTTCGTCGCCACGCGGGTCCGCTCGCTCTTCGCCGGTGTGGTGCCGCGCATGCTGGACGTACTCCAGCGGCCGCAGAAACTGCTCACCGGCATCGGCGGCATGCTGCTGCTGACCGGCACCTTCGTCATGTGCCTCGACGCGTCGATCCGCGCCTTCGGCGGCAGTCAGACGATCAGTTACGCGAGCGTCGCCGTGGTCTTCCTGGCGGGCAACGCGCTGGGGTCGGCCGCGCCGACGCCTGGCGGTGTGGGCGCGGTGGAGACGGCCCTCATCGCTGGCCTGATCGCCGTGGGGCTGGAGAAGGAGATCGCGGTCCCGGCCGTACTGCTCTTCCGGCTGATGACGTTCTGGCTGCCGGTGCTGCCGGGCTGGCTGTCCTTCAACCACCTCACGCGCAAGGGCGCGCTGTAAGCCCTCTCCGGTCGCGACGGACGCTGGTCCCGGGGGTTCCGGCGTCCCGGGAAATCGAAGGTCCGCAGTATCCGGCCGTGCAGCCGTCCCCCGCTGGAGACACGCCGGGACGGTGGGCCCGAGCCACTCGCACGGCCCACGCCCCGCGCGCTGCGCGGGCTAAGCCGTCGCACGATGGAACCATGCCGACTTCCGCCACCCTCCGCGCCGCCGCGCTGGCCGCCTCCGCCGCCGCTCTGCTGTCTCTCACAGGGTGCTCGGACGACAGCGGCGAGAACAACGACCTGAGCAAGCAGACGCTCGAATGGGAGGACTGCCCGGCCCCGTCGACCGCCGAGGGCGGGGGACCCCCGCCCTCGCCGCTCCCGGGCGGCGCCGACTGGCAGTGCTCGACCCTCCAGGTCCCGCGCGACTACGGAGTCCCGGACGGGGAGACGATCGACCTCGCCCTGATCCGGGGGCCGGCACGCGACCAGGACAGGCGCATCGGCTCTCTGATCTACAACTTCGGCGGCCCCGGCGGCTCCGGCGTGGCCACTCTGCCCAGCGCGGCGAAGGACTACGAGAGGCTCCGCGAGCGGTACGACCTGGTGAGCTTCGACCCGCGCGGCGTCGGCCGCAGCGCGGGTGTGAAGTGCCTGAACGACCAGCAGCTCGACGCGTACTACTCCCAGGACGCCACGCCCGACAACGCCACCGAGGAGAAAATCCTCGCCGACTACCGCAAGAGGTACTCGGCGGCCTGCGAGAGAAACTCCGGCGCCGTCCTCCCCTACGTCGGGACACTCAACGCCGCCCGCGACATGGACCTGATGCGTCAGGTCCTCGGCGACGACAAGCTGCACTACTTCGGCATCTCGTACGGCACCGAATTGGGCGGCGTGTACGCCCACCAGTTCCCGCAGAACGTGGGCAGGGCCGTCTTCGACGCCGTGGTCGACCCCACCAAGGACTACGAGCAGTCCTCTCTCGCCCAGGCCAGGGGATTCCAGCAGGCGCTGAACAACTTCGCCCAGGACTGCGTGGACCGCGGGGACGAGTGCCAGCTGCAGGGCAGCACCGCGGAGGAGATCGAGCAGAACATCATCAAGTTCCTCCAGCAGCTCGACAAGAAGCCGATCGCGGGCATCGGCGACCGCGAACTGACCCAGTCCGCCGCCACCAGCGGCATAGCCCAGACCCTCTACTCCACGGAGTTCTGGCCGCTGCTCGAACAAGGCCTCGACGAGGCGTACGCGGGCAACGGCCAGCTGCTGCTCGCCCTGTCGGACGCCATGAACGGCCGCAACGAGGACGGCACGTACAGCAATCTGGGCGCCGCGAATACCGCCATCAACTGCGTCGACTCCAAGGACCGTTTCACCCCCGCCCAGGCCAAGGCCGAGCTCCCCACGTTCAGTGCTGCCTCGCCCGTGTTCGGCGACTGGCTGGGCTGGGGACTGCTGGGATGCACCGACTGGCCGGTGGCCGGTGCGTGGGAGGACCCGGACGTCAGCGCGCCGGGCGCGGCTCCGATCGTGCTGATCGGCACCACCGGTGACCCGGCGACGCCGTACGAGGGCGCGCGGGCAATGGCTCAGGAGCTGGGCAAGGGCGTCGGCTTCGAGGTGACGCACCGGGGCGAGGGCCACGGCGCCTACAACAGCGGCAACAAGTGCGTGCAGGCCGTTGTGGACAACTACCTGCTCCGGGGCAGAGTCCCGGCCGCGGGGACGGTCTGCGACTGACCCCGTCCGACCAGGCCTAGGATGTCGAACATTCGTCCTGTCGTTGAGCTGGGGGTCCGTCTTGTCGAAGTTGGTACGGACGGGCGCGCTGGCCGCCGTCGCGCTGCTCATGACCGGTGCACTGACCGCCTGCGGCGACGGCCCCGAAAAGCCTTCCGACAACGGGAAGGCGGCCCGCGTGCCCTCGGCCGCCGGGAAGCCGGCCGGCACCCCGGCCCCCACCCCGAAGAGCCCGGTCCTGCCCGCCGAGCTCACCGGGCAGCGGCTGGACTGGAAGGCCTGCGAGGCACCGGTGAAGGTCCGCGGCAGCCATGCCCGGGCGCCTGGCAGCGCCTGGCAGTGCGCCACGATGAAGGCGCCGCTCGACTACACCGAGCCGGACGGTGAGACGCTCGGAATCGCCCTGATCCGGTCCCGGGCCACCGGCTCGGGCGACCGCCTCGGCTCGCTCGTACTGAACTTCGGCGGCCCCGGCGGCTCCGGCGTGGCCGCGCTGCCGGGCGCCGCCCAGGCCTTCACCAAGCTGCACTCCCGCTACGACCTGGTCAGCTTCGACCCGCGCGGGGTCGGCGACTCCTCGGCGGTGGTCTGCCAGGACGACGCGCAGGCCGAGGCCTCGTTCGCCATCGACTACACCCCCGACACCGCCGCCGAGGTGAAGACCTACCTCGACGACTCGGCCGCCTTCGGCGCGGGCTGCCTCAAGCGTTCGGGCAAGGTGCTGCCATACGTCGGCACCACCAGCGCCGCCCGGGACATGGACCTGATCCGCCAGGTACTCGGCGACCGCAGGCTCAACTACTTCGGCTTCTCGTACGGCACCGAACTGGGCGGAGTGTACGCCCACTTGTATCCGCAGCACGTCGGACGCCTCACGCTGGACGCGGTCGTCGACCCATCCGCCGACTTCGTCGGCCACTCCCGCAACCAGGCCATGGGCTTCCAGCGCGCCCTGGAGAACTACTTCCGGTCGACCGGCACCACGGCCGAGGCCGGTACCAGGCGTGTCGTGCGGCTGCTGGACCGGCTCGACAGGAATCCGCTGCCGACCGGAGGCGGCCGGCAGCTCACCCAGAGCCTCGCCATCACGGGCATCATCAAGCCGCTCTACAGCCAGGAGAGCTGGCCGCTCCTGACCGACGCCCTTCGGGAGGCCGAGAGGGGCGACGGCACGCGGCTCCTGAGGCTGGCCGACTCGTACAACAACCGTGACGACAACGGCCACTACAGCACCGGGCACCACGCCCAACGGGCCGTCTCCTGCGCCGACGCCAAGGACCGGGTGACCGCCGACGAGGTCCGGGCGCGCCACCTGGCGGACTTCACCAAGGTCTCGCCGGCCTTCGGGCCCTACCTCGCCTGGGATCTGGCCGGCTGGTGCGCTTCCTGGCCCGTCGCGGGTGAGTCCGAGACTCCCGAGGTGAACGCGCCGGGCGCGGCTCCGATCCTCGTCGTCGGCGGTACCGGCGATCCGGCCACGCCGTACGAAGGCGCGCAGCGGATGGCCGAGGAACTGGGCCGGGGCGTGGGCGTCCAGATCACCTACAAGGGCGAGGGCCATGGCGCCTACACCACGGGCAACGCCTGCATCGCCGACGCCGTGGACCCGTACTTCCTGGAGGGCAGGGTCCCGGTTTCCGGCACGACCTGCTCGTAGCCGGGCCTGCGCATGGCGTTACGAGTCTCCGGCATTGCAGCGCAGATGGAAAAAGGTGCCGGCCCGCACCACCTGGTGCGGGCCGGCACCTTTTCCGCGTACGTCAGGTACAGCCGGTCTCAGTAGATCGGCTTCTCCGGCTCGATCTGGTTGACCCAGCCGATCACGCCGCCGCCCACGTGCACCGCGTCCGCGAAGCCCGCCGACTTCAGCACCGCGAGGACCTCCGCACTGCGGACACCCGTCTTGCAATGCAGGACGATCCGCTTGTCCTGAGGAAGGTCCTGGAGGGCGGTGCCCATCAGGAACTCGTTCTTCGGGATCAGCCTGGCGCCGGGGATCGAGACGATCTCGTACTCGTTGACCTCGCGGACATCGATGATGTCGATATTCTCGCCCTCGTCGATCCACTCCTTGAGCTGCTTGGGAGTGATCGTCGCGCCGAGCGCCGCTTCCTGGGCCTCCTCGGAGACGACACCGCAGAAGGCCTCGTAGTCGATGAGCTCGGTGACGGTCGGGTTCTCGCCGCAGACCGCGCAGTCGGGGTCCTTGCGGACCTTGACCTGGCGGTACTGCATCTCCAGGGCGTCGTAGATCATCAGACGGCCGACCAGCGGCTCACCGATGCCGGCGAGCAGCTTGATGGCCTCGTTGACCTGGATGGAGCCGATGGACGCGCAGAGCACGCCCAGTACGCCGCCCTCGGCGCAGCTGGGGACCATGCCCGGCGGCGGGGGCTCCGGGTAGAGGCAGCGGTAGCAGGGGCCGTGCTCGGACCAGAAGACCGATGCCTGGCCGTCGAAGCGGTAGATCGAGCCCCACACGTACGGCTTGTTCAGCAGCACGCAGGCGTCGTTGACGAGGTAACGGGTGGCGAAGTTGTCCGTACCGTCGACGATCAGGTCGTACTGGGAGAAGATCTCCATCACGTTCTCGGCCTCGAGCCGCTCTTCGTGAAGGACCACGTTGACGTACGGGTTGATCCCCAGCACCGAGTCACGGGCGGACTCGGCCTTCGACCGGCCGATGTCAGCCTGGCTGTGGATGATCTGGCGCTGCAGATTCGACTCGTCGACCTCGTCGAACTCCACGATGCCCAGCGTGCCCACGCCCGCGGCGGCCAGGTACATCAGGGCGGGCGAGCCCAGGCCGCCCGCGCCCACGGCGAGCACCTTGGCGTTCTTCAGCCGCTTCTGCCCGTCCATCCCGACATCGGGGATGATCAGGTGGCGGGAGTACCTGCGGACCTCATCGACGGTGAGCTCAGCAGCTGGCTCGACCAGGGGTGGCAGCGACACGGGGACTCCGTAGATCGGTAAGTCAGTACGGTTGTTCTCTGCGTAACCCTGCCACGCCCTTCTTCATTCCGAGACACCCGGTCCGATCCGCGAGACGATTTCGTCCCAGTAGCCGGGCAGCGCCTCCCAGGGATCGGCGGTGCCGCCCCGGTCCGAGCGGTCGGTGAAGTAGATCGTGCCGGCACCCTGCCAACGGGCGATCCGCATGGCCTCCTCCAGATGCGTGCGCGGCACGCCGTGGACGAAGTGGCAGAACCGCTCGGGCGGGTGGTCGGCCGTCCACTCCGCCACTTGGGACCAGCGGTACTCGCTCCACGGCCCGGCGAAGGTGACCAGCTGGTCGGCGGTCTCGGCGTAGCCGGCGTACGGATGGGTTCCGTGGCCGAGCACCAGATGCCCCCCCTTCAGCAGCGAGCGCAGGGTGCTCGTGGTCCGCCGCACCTCAGGCAGGGCCGCCCGCTCCGTGGGACAGCGGTCCAGGCAGAAGCCGTCGACCTGGTACCAGTCGAGGAACCGGTGTGCGTCGGAGAGGAGCTCCCCGAAGGAGCGCGTCCCGTGCGCCATGTCGAGGTGGCCCAGGACGCGGGTCCCCGCGTTGCGCAGCTTGCCCGCGGCCTCCAGGCAGTGCGGGTCGGGCCGGGTGCCCGGCCCGTTCGCAACATTGAGCACGGCCCAGTGCAAAGGCGCACCGGGGCGGGTGAGTTCGGCCCACTCGACCGGTGCCACCAGCGGGTGGGCGTAACCCGGGATGCCGAAGCCGAGACTTCCCGCGTCGGTGGCGGAGCTCCGGGCGCCGGTCCTGGTCAGATGCGGCATGCCGCCTCCATCCAGATGTCGGCCAAGGACTCCTCGAGGTTGATCCGGGGCCGCCAGCCGAGCCGGTCCCGCGCGGTACGGACGTCGGCCTGCTGCCAACTGCCGCAACCGTCGGGGTACGGGTACGGCGGCGGGGCGCCGAGCTGTTCCGCGGAGGGTTCGGAGCGCGGGGCGCCGATGGATGCCCCGAGGCCGCCGGGGCGTCCGGTGGGGGGCCCTCCGGCGTATCCGGAGGGAGAGTCGAGTTCGTGCAGGGCGCCGCCGTAGCCGGCGACCCTGGCCAGTACGGCGGCCGCGTCCCGCAGCCGTACGGCACGACCCGTGCCGATGTTGACCACACCCTGGGCGGCGGAGAGCGAAGCGGCGTGCACGGCGCGGGCGACATCCCGTACGTCCACGAAGTCGCGCTGCACCCCCAGACCGCTGAGCTTGAGTTCCCCGTCGCCGGACTGCATCGCGCGGCGCATGGCCTCGGCAAGGCGGCCCAGCGGTGAGCCGGCCGGCGTGCCGGGGCCGACCGGCGAGAAGACGCGCAGGACGACCGCGTCGAGACCGGAGCCGAGGACCAGCTCGGTCGCGGCGAGCTTGCTCACGCCGTACGGCCCGCCGGGGCGGGGTACCGCGTCCTCGGCGGTGGACGAGCCGGGCTGGCTGGGCCCGTACTCGGCGGCGCAGCCGAGCTGCACCAGGCGCGCCGCGCAGCCGCTGCGGCGCAGCGATTCGCAGACGGTGGCGACGGCGACGGTGTTGTGCCGGGTGAGCTCGCGTGCCCCGCCGCGGGTGGCGCCGGAACAGTTGATCACGACTCCGGGGTGTACGGCGTCCAGGAAGCGGGTCAGCGCACCGGGACTGCCGGTGGCGAGGTCGAACCGGACGTCGGCGTCATCACCCCGGCCCAGCGCGGTGAGCTGGACGGCCGGGTCGGCGAGCAACCTGTCGGCGACATAGCGGCCGAGGTATCCGTTGGCTCCGAGCAGCAGCACCCTCATCGTGCGGCCCCTTGGTGCCGACGGGCCGGTGCGGGTGGTTGGGCGGTCATCTCAGTTTCTCCTTCTGGTGTTGCGATGGGGGGTGCTGGGGGCCGCGGCGTCGGCTCCGCGGCGTTCGGACGGGACCGTCCGGGTCTGTGTCTCAGCCCGTACGGGCCGGGGAGTGCGCGGAGGCCCGGGACAGGGCCACCGTGGCGTGGACCAGCAGTGCCACGGCCGCGGTGGCGCAGATGGCCGCGGGGACGGAGGCCGGGCCCCAGGCCCGCTGGGCGGCCTCGACCGGTCCGGCGAGGAAGCCGCAACCGGGCAGCCGTCCGGCGAGGACGCTGGTGAGTGCCGCGGCCTCGGCGGCGCAGGCCGCGCCGAGTCCGGTCGCGGCGGCATCGGGAAAGCCGTGGACGGTGAGCAGGCGGGCGAGGAACAGCAGCGCGCCGAGCGCGGCCGGCGCGAGCAGTGCCCCCTCACCGAACGCGAGCCGGGAGAGCAGCAGCAGAGCGGTGAGGCCGCAGAGGAAGAGCGCGAACACGCCCAGCAGCAGCGGCCGTACGACTCCCGCGAACTCCTCCAGCGCGCGGCTGGTGGTCAGCCGCCTGCGCGCCTGCAGGCCGAACAGCCCCGCGCACCACGCGGCAGGCGCTACGGCCAGTGCCAGGCCGGCCACCGGGGCCGGCGAGACGCGCCAGTGCCCGCCGGACCCGCCCGACCCGTCGCCGACGTAGTAGGTCAGCAGTCCGTCCCCGAACAACGCGTAGGCGAGGAGCAAGCCCACCCACAGGCGCGCGGCAGGCACCGTGCGCCCCTCGGCACGCAGCGGCCCGCGCCGCAGACACAGTCGCAGCGCGACGGCGAGTGCCAGCGCGCCGGCAGCCCCGGCCGCAACGCGTGCCTGCCCGTCGGTTGCCTGCACCGCGGCCACGGCGAGGACGCACGTGGCGCCCGGCAGGAGCGCGAGGGCGCTCCACGCCCCGCGGCCGGGGGGCTCGGGGGCGCGCTCCGGCGCGTCGGCGCGCGGTACCCGGGCGTACAGCTCGTCGGCGAGCGAGAACACGTCCCGGTGCCGGAAACGTGCGGCGGTGCGGTCGGTGACGCCGTGCGCTTCGAGCCCGGCGGCGATCTCCAGGGGGTCGACGGCCCGCTCGCACAGTTCCCGGTGCCGGTGCATGAGCGCCTTGACGGGGTCGGCGGGGCCGCGCCGGACGGCGCTCTTGCGCGCCGGCCCGTCGGCGCCCAGCCTTTCGGCCGGACTCGGTTGCGGGGCCGACCGCGCGCTGGACGCGCTGGTCGCGGGCTGCTCCTCGGAGCGGCTGTCCCGGCTACCGGGGCCGGCCGGCATTCTCGGTGTGTCCGTGCTCATCGGCCGGCCTCCGCGGACGTCGTGCCCACGCCGACGGGCCGGTCCGCCCAGCTCGGCGCGCCGCCGGTCCAGCGCCCGGGAAAGCGGGCCTCCGGGGGACGGGCGAAGGGCAGGGGTTCGCCGTCGTGGCCCACCGCCTCGCGCCGCACCGGACAGTGCGAGATCAGCTCCAGGTAAATGCTGCGAAATGCCGCGATGTTCTGCTCGACGGTGAACAGTTCGAGCGCCCGCGCCCGCGCCGCCGCGCCCAGCCGTTCCCGGCGCTCCGGGTCCCGCAGCAGCGCGAGGCACGTGTCCGCGAGTGCGCGCGGGTTGCGCGGCGGGACCACCAGTCCGGTACCGCCGATGACTTCGCACACCGCGCCCACGTCGGTCGACACCGTGGCGCGTCCGCAGAACATCGCTTCGACCAGGCTGAGCGGGAAGCCCTCCACCACGCTGGAGAGGACCACCACGCTCCCCGCCGCATAGGCGTCGGCCGGTTCCGGGGTCTCCGGGCCACCGATCCCCTCGAAGGAGACGGGGTTGTCCCCCATGGTCAGAGCGTCAGCCGCCTCGTCGGGGAAGAGCTGTGCGGCCAGCGCCCGGCAGTGCGCGAGGTAGGTGGCCCCCTCCGGTCCCCGGGCGGGCGCCCCGAAGATACGGAGCCGGGCCGCCGGCTCCTCCTTGCGTACTTCGGCGAAGGCGTGCAGCAGCGCGATGAGGTCCTTGGCCGGCTCGATCCGCCCGACCCAGACGAGGGTGTGCGGGTCGCCACGGTCCTCGCCCTCTCCCACCGCGGTGAAGCGCTCCTCCTCCATGCCGGGATACACCGTGCGCAGCTTGGCGCGGTCCGCGCCGCAGCGCTCCTGCCAGCGGCGGGCGTGCGTGTTGCCGGGAGTGATGAGGGCGGCCTGCCGGTACACCTCGGACGCCAGCTTGCCGTGGAAGGCGGCGAGCAGGGCGCGCACCGGCACGCTCAGGCGTCCGTCCGCGCGGTCGAGATAGTGCGCGCGCAGATGTACGCCGTACTCGGTGACCAGCAGCGGGACCCCGAAGAAGCGTTTGGCCAACAGCCCGGGCAGGGCCGCGGTGCCGCCGGACGTGGCGTGGCAGAGGTCGACTCCACCGAGTCCGCCGTCGGCCTGCTCGAACCAGTCGAGCGACAGCGGACGAAGAGCACGCTCCAACTGGTCGACGAAGACGAGGAAGTCGGGCACCTGGGCGGCCTGCACGGCGCGGCTCGCGCCGGGAGCACGACACGCCGACTCCAGGGCGCGTACGGCGACCTCGGAGCGCAGTGCGGCGTACAGCCCCCCCTCGTCGCGGGCGAGTTCGGCGAGCCCGTAGAGGCCGGCGGCGAACCGCTCCGGCGCGTCCGGGTCGTCCCCCGCGCAGATGGCCGCGACAAGCTGCTTGAAGTGCAGTGCGAAGCGGCGCCGTTCGCGCCGGCCGTAGGTTCGCCCGTCGTCCTCGGGCGTCCACAGGGGTGCGGTACGCACGCGCTGCACCTGGTGGGGCAGCTGCACCCAGCCCTGCTCCTCCTGGTGAGCGCTGCGGCTCAGCGCGTAGATCTCGAACTCGTGGTGCGCGAGCCCGCGCACGAGCCGGTCGCACCAGAGTCTCGCTTCACCCGTCGCATACGGATAACCACCTTCCGTGAGCAGTCCGATCCGCACGAGTGCACCCCCGATCTCCCGTATGGGCGGCCGCCGTTGGTCGGGCGACTCGCCGCGGGAAGAACGTAAGCGGATATGCCGGTGGCGCGATGGACGGTTGTCCATCGCGCCACCGGAAGGGGTGAAGACTCGTAACTTTCACATCCCCGTAGCGTTCCGTCGCGCTACAGGGGTTTTTCGTCACTCAGCGTCAGGCTGAGGCCAACTGGTCAACTGCCGGGATGCACCCACGGGTTGGGCTTGCACTTGAACCCGTCGACGTCCAGCGACTTGGTCTGCTGCTGCATGATCGGCGCGAGTGCGCCGGGTGTCTTGCAGTTCACGTGTCCGTGGCCCAGGCGGTGCCCGACCTCGTGATTGATCAGCATCTGGCGGTAGGCCAGCATCTGGCTGGGGCCGTAGGTGTCGGCTCCCTGCGCCCACCGGAACGCGTTGATCATGACGCGGTCGGTGGAGGCCGAATCGCAGGACACGTTGTCGACCGTCGTGTCGAGACCCGACTTCGCGCACCAGACGCCCGTGGTTCCCGGACTGGCCAGAGTGATGACGAACTCGGCTTCGCCGGAGGACACGCGCTCGAAGGTCATGCCCCCGTTGTGCGCCCAACTGCGGTCGTCGTTGAGGGTCTTCTGCACCGCTTCGGCGAAGAGCGCGCCGTCGAGCAGGAGCCCCTTCTCGACATCGACGCGATAGCGGATGCGTTGGCCCCTGCCGGGGGCCCTGTCGAAGCCGGGCACCGCCTCGAAGTCGCCGGAGGCCTTCAGCTGAGGGTCGATCGGATACTGCTTCGCCATCTTCTGCGCGAACGTCGCCGGCTGGGCGGGGGGAGCCTCCGGCGCTAGGGGCGGCGCGGGCCGTTGGTCCGAGCGCGAGGCCGAGTCGGCGGCCCCCCGGTCGCCCGCCGTCCCGGAGGCCTGCGTGCCGGCCGGCTTCTCGCCGCCGTCGGCGACCTGTCCCGCCACCACGACCGCGAGCACCGTGGTCACAGCGGCGGCCGCGATGCCGGTGAAGGTCCGCCCCCGGCCGCCCTTGGCCGAGTGCCCCGGCTCTTCGGACTCCTCGGTGTCTCCGGCGGCTGCCGGCTGTTCCGGCATCTGCGTCACCCGCCGGTGCGCCCCGGTGGAGAAGACCTCGTCCTCGAACGCCTCGATGTCCCCGCTCCGCGGGCCGGGGACGAACGGACGGGTCGCCTGCGCGACCCGTCCATGCGGTCCCCCGTGCGCGGGAGTGCCGTGCGCCGGAGTGCCGTAATCGGGGCTGCCGTACGGGAGACCGGACTGTGCCGGAGTCCCGTACATGGGGGTGCCGTGCGCCGGAGTCCCGTACGCGGGAGCGCCGTGCGCCGGAGTCCCGTAGGCCTGTGCGGCGGTCTGCGGATTCGCCCGCGGGGTGCCCCGCCAGTCGCCGTACACCCCGGCGGCCTGCGCCGACGGGCCGGGCGCTCCGCCCTGGGAACCGCCGACAGTGCCCCAGCCGCCGCCCGCTTCACGCGTTTCGGGGTGACCGCCGCGTACGGGCGGTCCCGCCGCCATGGGGCCGCGCGGCTGGCTTCCGTACCCCTGATGAGCGACCGGCGGCTCGTCGCGCCCGCGTCCGCCCGCGCCGGACGCCGGCCGCGCGGCACCACTCGCCCGGTTGGGTCCCTTCGCCCCGGTCGTTACGAACGGAATCCCCGACGTGTCGGTGAGCGAGGTACTGGCCCCTTTGGGTGCGGGGCCCTTGCGGCTGTGTCGTCCCACGCGTCCCGTCAGCTCCTGCCGCTGTCTTCGAGCAGTTCCCGGAAGGCCTTGGCGACGGTCTCCGGGTACTCCATCATCGCCACATGCCCGGCGTCGGGCAGCGTCAGCAGCCGGGAGTCGCGGTAGGCCGCGGACGCCCTGCGCGCCATCCGGAACGAGACCAGAAGATCCCGTCCGCCGTAGATCAAGAGCGTCGGCGCGAGCACTCGCTCCGCCTGCCGCCACAGCCCGTGTTGCCCACCCAGTGTGTAGGCGTCCACGATGCCACGCGACGACCGGGTCATCGCATCCCAGAAGTACGGCAGCGCCATCCGCCGTTCCATCTCTTCCACCGCGTTTCGGAAGCCCTCGGGAGTGACCTGCGTCGGGTCGCCGTAACAGAGTGCCAGAACTCCGCGGGTACGCTGCTCCGCCGTCCAGTCCCGGGTGAGCTTGCCGAACAGTGTTGCGATGCCGGGCACCGCGAGCAGCGCTGTCGGTACCGCCTGGCGCTGCACCCTGAGCTCCGGGAGGGCGGGCGAGACGAGGGTGAGCGTGCGGACCAGATCCGGCCGGACGGCGGCGACGCGGGTGGTCACCGCGCCGCCCATCGAGTTGCCGAGGAGGTGCACCGGCCCGCGTCCGGTCGAGTCGAGATAACGGATGACCGCCCGGGCGTGTCCCGTGAGCGAGTAGTTCCCGTCGTCCGGCGGCGGCGAGTCGCCGAAACCGGGCAGATCGAGCGCTTCGCCGTCGACGACGTCCTCGAGCAGCGGCATCAGCGCCGACCAGTTCTGCGAGGATCCGCCGAGTCCGTGGACGTACAGCGCGGGCGGAAGTCCGGTGGCGGCCGCGGGCCGGGACCGTACGGTCAGGGTCAGCCCCGGCAGGGCGACGGAGCGCAGCCGCTCCCCCTCGGCCACTCGCACGGCGCTGACCTGGGGCGCTACCGCGGTGGCGGCGAGAACTCCCGGCGGCTCGGTCGAAGACATGCGGCAATGTTACGAGACGATCACGCGGTGGATCGTGTGTTCGCCATCACAGATCGCGTAGCGCCTCGTTTCGTACTCTCCTACGCTCGGTACTGGAGGGCGCCCGCCCAGACCCCCTGCTTCCTGAGAGAGAAGGGGATGCAACATGACCGTCGACCCCAGCGATCCGGATACCTTCGAAGAGATCCTCGAGGAAGTCCTGCAGGAAGCGACTCGCGACGACGAGGCGCCCGAGGCGGACGCGGCCGAGCAGCACACGGAGGTGGTCCAGAACCGCGACGACACCGTGTCGGATCGGGACCTCGTCGAGGCGAACGAAGCGGACGCCGCGGAACAGGCCCGAGTCGTCGAGCTCGGCGAGGACGATTACCGGTGAGTTGAGATGTCCGAGGGCCGAGAAAACTCGACCCGGACCCCCCATTGGCGGTTACTCAAAAGTACGATGGCGGGCGCGGCGCACACCGCACACTGAACACGGTGTTTGTTCCAAGAAAGTGGGAGGCGGCGTGACAGCCATCGAGCAGACAGAGGCGGCGCGCCCGCGGGGCACGCGCCTGCCGCGCCGAGCCCGACGCAATCAGCTCCTGGGCGCGGCCCAGGAAGTTTTCGTCGCACAGGGGTACCACGCTGCCGCGATGGACGACATCGCCGAGCGGGCCGGGGTCAGCAAGCCGGTCCTCTACCAGCACTTCCCCGGAAAGCTCGACCTGTACCTGGCCCTGCTGGACCAGCACTGCGAGTCGTTGCTCCAGGCAGTCCGTACCGCGCTCGCCTCGACCAGCGACAACAAGCTGCGTGTCACGGCGACCATGGACGCGTACTTCGCCTACGTGGAGGACGAGGGCGGCGCGTTCCGCCTGGTCTTCGAGTCCGACCTGACGAACGAGCCCGCGGTGCGCGAGCGCGTCGACCGGGTCTCGCTCCAGTGTGCCGAGGCGATCTCCGACGTCATCGCCGAGGACACCGGGCTGTCCAAGGAGGAATCGATGCTGCTGGCCGTGGGCCTGGGCGGCGTCTCCCAGGTGGTGGCTCGTTACTGGCTCTCCAGCGAGAGCGCCATCCCGCGTGACATGGCGGTGCAACTGCTGACCTCGCTGGCCTGGCGCGGCATCGCCGGCTTCCCGCTGCACGGCACGGAGCAGAACGCCTGATCCGCTTGTTCGCTGCGAGCGTTCAGGGGCGCGGCATACCGGTCCACTCACCGGGCTAATGTGTCCGAGTACGGCGCGGCACATCGCGCGACCCCAGACCGTCGGAGGGACTTAGCCGTGGAGGTCAAGATCGGCGTGCAGCACGCACCCCGGGAGATCGTTCTGGAGAGCGGGCAGTCCGCCGAGGAGGTCGAGAGCGCAGTGGCCGACGCGCTGGCCGGCAAGGCGAAGCTGCTCAGCCTGACGGACGACAAGGGCCGCAGGGTCCTGGTGCCCGCCGAACGGCTGGCATACGTGGAAATCGGCGAGCCGACGACCCGCAAGGTCGGCTTCGGCCCGCTGTAGCACACAACTGACAGCAACGGCCCGGTGGTTGCTCCACCGGGCCGTTTGTGTACTCCCCGGCCGCCGGGGAGGGTTGTTTTCCGTGCGCTTCGGGTAGGACCGCCTACGACCGATTTGCCCTTTGCCGTGCGGGAGGAACTTCATGCTTTGGGAAGCGCTCGGCTCAGCTCTGCTCGGCTTCGCCCTGTCCTGGGCGGCCGTCCGGCGCCTGCCCGACCGACTCCCGGCATCGCGCCTGGTTCTGGTCACCGGCCCGCTCGGGGCGCTGTTCGGCGCCTACCTCACCCACTTCGCGCTCGGCTCCGGCCATATCGCCGCGACGCTGGGCGGCGCTGTCCTGGTTGCGGCAGTGGTGCTGTCGCTGCTGATCCGGCCGACCGGCCGCACCCCTTTTTCGGTCCCCTCGGGCGGATAGTCCGGAGCAGCCCGGGGAAGCGGAGAAACCCGGGCGACCGGAGGAACCCGAACAGGGAGACGGCGGCACGGAAGCGGACCGGCGGCAGGACGGGGGCTAGACAGGGCTGGGCCGGGTCTAGGTCGGTCTGGGTCCGCAGGAGTTCCCCGGTCAGGCAGCGAGGCCCAGTGCCGCCATCCGCTTGGTGTGGGCCTCGGTGATCCGCGAGAACATCCGGCCCACCTCCGCCAGGTCGAAGCCGTCCGCCACACCGCCCACCAGCATGGTCGACAGCGCGTCACGGTCGGCGACCACGCGCTGCGCCTGCGAGAGCGCCTCGCCCATCAGCCGGCGCGCCCACAGCGCGAGCCGGCCACCGACCCGCGGGTCGGCCTCGATCGCGGCGCGCACCTTCTCCACGGCGAAGTTCCCGTGACCCGTGTCGTCGAGCACGCCGAGCACGAGGGAGCGGGTGTCGGAGTCCAGCCGGGCCGCGACCTCGCGGTAGAAGTCGCTGGCGATCGAGTCCCCGACGTACGCCTTGACCAGGCCCTCCAGCCAGTCCGACGGCGCGGTCTGGCGGTGGAACCCGTCCAGTGCCGCGGCGAAGGGCTCCATCGCGGCGGTCGGCTCCGCGTCGATGGCCGTCAGGCGGTCCCGCAGCTGCTCGAAGTGGTGGAACTCGGCGGAAGCCATCTTCGCCAGTTCCGCCTTGTCGTCCAGCGTCGGCGCCAGCTTCGCGTCCTCGGCGAGCCGCTCGAACGCCGCCAGCTCGCCGTACGCCAGCGCGCCCAGTAGGTCCACGACCGCAGCACGGTACTGGGGCTGCGCGGCAGAAGCCTGCTCCCAGTCCTGGGCGGCGATTCCGGTGAGTTCTTCGGCTGCGTGTCCGTCAGTGGCGTTGTCAGGCGTCTCCATGGAGCGCACAATAGCCCGCTCGCCGCACGGCGGAAGGGCCTGGTCAGTCACTCCGGCAACAGAGTCCCGGGAAATTCCCCCAACACAGATGCGCGAATCCGGGGTACAGTGGTAATGCGCCTGCCGAAGAATCGGCGGGCGATCTGAATGAGGATGCCCGGTCGGTGGCCCGATCGGCTCCACCCGACCGCCCTCCGCGCGGATCGTACGCACCGTACGACCGCAAGATGAGGGGCCCCCTCAGCGGCACGAGCGCTCGAGCGACGGCAGTGGTCCCGCGCCATCCGGCCCTATTCATGGCCGGACGTACACCCGGCACGGTACGACCCCCATCGCCGCCTCGCGTCGCGTCTCACAGAAGAGGCAGCACCCTGACTACGTTCCGAGACCTCGGGATTCTTCCCGAGACCGCCGAAGCCCTCGAGGCAGTAGGCATCACCTCCCCCTTTCCCATCCAGGAGATGACTCTCCCCGTCGCACTCTCCGGCTCCGATGTCATCGGACAGGCCAAGACCGGAACGGGCAAGACGCTCGGTTTCGGTCTTCCGCTGCTGGAGCGCGTCACCGTCCCCGCGGACGTCGAGGCGGGCCGGGCCAAGCCCGAGCAGCTGACCGACGCGCCGCAGGCGCTCGTCGTCGTCCCCACCCGCGAGCTGTGCCAGCAGGTCACAAACGACCTGCTGACGGCCGGCAAGGTCCGTAACGTCCGCGTGCTCGCCATATACGGCGGCCGGGCCTACGAGCCGCAGGTCGAGGCGCTCAAGAAGGGCGTCGACGTGATCGTCGGCACCCCGGGCCGCCTGCTGGACCTCGCGGGCCAGAAGAAGCTCAGCCTGGCGCACGTCAAGGCGCTCGTCCTCGACGAGGCCGACGAGATGCTCGACCTGGGCTTCCTGCCCGACGTCGAGAGGATCATCAACCTGCTGCCGGCCAAGCGTCAGACCATGCTGTTCTCGGCGACCATGCCGGGCGCGGTCATCGGCCTGGCCCGCCGGTACATGTCGCAGCCCACGCACATCCGCGCCACCGCGCCGGACGACGAGGGCGCGACCGTAGCGAACATCACGCAGCACGTTTTCCGCGCCCACTCCATGGACAAGCCGGAGATGGTCTCGCGCATCCTGCAAGCCGACGGCCGCGGGCTCGCGATGATCTTCTGCCGTACGAAGCGGACGGCCGCGGACATCGCCGAGCAGCTGGAGCGACGCGGCTTCGCGTCCGGCGCGGTCCACGGCGACCTTGGACAGGGCGCCCGTGAGCAGGCGCTGCGTGCCTTCCGCAACGGCAAGGTGGACGTCCTCGTCTGCACCGACGTCGCGGCTCGCGGTATCGATGTCGAGGGCGTCACGCATGTGATCAACTACCAGACGCCCGAGGACGAGAAGACGTACCTCCACCGTGTCGGCCGCACCGGCCGCGCGGGCGCCAAGGGCATCGCGATCACCCTGGTCGACTGGGACGACATCCCGCGCTGGCAGCTGATCAACAAGGCGCTGGACCTGCCGTTCAACGACCCGGAGGAGACGTACTCCACGTCTGAGCACCTCTACGAGCTCCTGAACATCCCCGCCGGCACCAAGGGGATCCTGCCGCGTGCGGAGCGGACTCGTGCCGGTCTGCGCGCGGAGGAGGTCGAGGACCTCGGCGAGACGGGCGGCCGCGGCCGCAAGTCCGCCGCGTCGGCCCCGGTCGCCACGGAGGAGCGCCCCGCGCGCACCCGCACCCCGCGCCAGCGCCGCCGCACCCGCAGCGGTGCGGAGCTGGACGGAGACAGCACGGCCCCCGTCACCGAGGCCGCGACCACGACCGTGGTCGTGGCCGAGACCGAGGAGCCGCGCGCCCCGCGCCGCCGCCGTCGCACCCGGGTGAACGGAACCGCCGAGGCCGTCGCCGTCGCCACGGAGGAGGCCCCGGCGAAGCCGAGGCGCCGCCGGACGCGAGCGGCCGAGGCGCCGGCTGCCGAGGCCGTTTCCGCCACGGAGGCCGCCGAGCCCAAGCCCCGCCGCCGTCGCACCCGCAGCACCACCGCGGAAGCCACGCCGGAGAGCTGACACTTGCCGTTGGCCCGGACCCCTAAAAGGGTCCGGGCCATCGGCGTTCCCGGCCCCGGAGCATGCGGCCCGCGCCACAGCCGTACCCGTACCGCCGCGCTGTCCCGCACCGCTAGCGTGGGCGCATGAGCAAGCCGCCCAGCCTTACGCTGCCCGACTGCGCCCGCGCGTACCGACTCCGGACCGGGCGCGGCGACTTCGCCGTGCACGAGGCACGCCCGGACACCGAGCCACGCGGCACCGCGCTGCTGGTGCCCGGGTTCACCGGGAGCAAGGAGGACTTCATCGGGCTGCTCGAACCGCTTGCCGCCGCCGGCTTCAGGACCATCGCCGTCGACGGGCGAGGCCAGCACGAGAGCGGCGGTCCGCGCGACGAACTCGCCTATGATCAGGCGGAGTTGGCAGAGGACGTACTCGCCCAGACGGCAGCTCTCGGTAACGGTCCCGTGCACCTGCTGGGGCACTCACTCGGCGGACTCATCACCCGCGCCGCCACCCTGCGCGCCCCGGCGCGGTTCGCTTCGCTCACTCTCATGAGCTCCGGCCCGGCGGCCATCTCCGAGTCACAGCAGGCCCGCACGAAGCTGCTGATCGACGCCCTCACCGTGCTGGACATGGAGGGGGTCTGGCGGGCGATCCAGGAGCACGACCGCGAGGACGCCGCCGACGCGACCACACCGCCCGCCGTACGGGAGTTCCTTCACCGGCGCTTCGTCAGCAACGTCCCGGAACAGCTGATCGTCACCGGCAGGCAGTTGATCGACGAGCCCGACCGGGTGGACCAGCTGGCCGCGGCGACGCCCGCGCTCCCCAAGCACGTGCTGTCGGGCGCGGTGGACTACGCCTGGCCGGTGCCCCTGATGGACGACATGGCCGTACGCCTGGACGCACAGCGCACCGTGATCGACGGCACAGAGCACTCCCCCAACGCCGAGCGCCCCGCGGCGACGGCAGCCGCCCTGGCGGACTTCTGGTCGCAGCACGACGGGCACCCCGGGACCGGGCGCACTCAGAACTGAGCCTGCAGGTGCTGCCAGAAGCCGTCCCTCAGGGCCCGCCTCAGATCCGCGTGGCCACGCAGTGAGTACTGGAGCAGCGCCTCCGCCTCTATGAGGAGTTCCTGGTCGACCGATCCGGGCAGGTAGGGATGTCCGGGCAGCAGGTCCACCAGCGAATCGCGCCCGCGTGATCCGACCCAGGTCGCGGCGATCTGCGCGCCGACGAAGCGCACGTCCTCGCGCGACGGCCGTGGCAGGCCCTCGGTCTCGGGCTCGTACGCGACGGCCGTGCGCCGCGTCACGTACGGCTTGCAGAAGTCGAGGTCGAACGTGCGCTGGCTGTCGACCTCCCACAGCAGCGGCTCGGCCTGGTTGCGGCCCTCGGACGCCTCGATGCCCCACAGGTGGACGCGCGCACCGTACCCCTGTGCCGCCTCGACCGCCGAGACGAGATCCTCGTCACCGCCCACGAGCGCGGCGTCGCTGATGGCACGGTGCCGGGCGAGTGATTCCAGATCCGTCCGGATCAGCGAGTCGACGCCCTTTTGCTGGTTGTTGGCGTTGAGGTTGCCGAGCCGCACTTTGACGTCGGGCAGCTCGGCTATGGACTGCTGCTCAGCGGTGTGGATGCGGCGCCGGGCGCCGTCGTACCAGTACACCCGCAGGAGCCGGCTGTCCGCGAAGATCGTGCGCGCCTTGTCGATAAAGGCCTCGATGAGCCCCTCGGCGTCGAGGTCGAAGGATCTGCGGTCCTCGGTGCCGGCCACCAGCCGTCCGGCGGCCGCGTAGACGTATCCGGCGTCGACGAAGATCGCGTGCGTGGAGGGGGTCTTCGCCACCTCCGCAAGCATCCGCTGGAGGAGTTCGTTGGTGCGCTCGAGCCGAGCGCTGATCTCGTCGCTCATACCGGCTCCATTGTCCGGGTGGTCACGCAGCGAACACAACCCGTCCCGCTACCGGCCAGTAGTTAGACAGGTTAAAAATTTCCTTAGCGTAGGGAATGTTTGTAGGGGGCACCCCGTTGAGAGGGATGGAAGGTGCGGACCACGCACCCACCAACAGTTCTCCAGCAGGAGGATCAGACGAAGGGAGAAGCCTGTGCGCTTCGAAATCATGCGCCTCGACGACATCGACGGCACCGCCGTGGACAGCACCGTCGTGGACGCCGCCTCCGTCAACCGGATGGTGCAGCAGGCCGCCGCAATCGGCCAGCGCATCTACATCCGGCCGGCCGACTCCTCGGCCTCATAATGCCTGACAAGCTTGTGTGACAGCGTGACAGCGCCCCCGTACACGATGTACGGGGGCGCTTCGGTGTTCATGGGGCAGTTCACGGCCAGTTCACGCGCCCTGGATCACCTGGGTGACGCCGTTGATGATCTGCTGCACCGCGATTGCGGAGAGCATCATGCCGGCGAGCCGGGTCACCAGCACCACACCGCCGTCCTTGATCACACGGATGATCACGAGCGAGTAGCGCATGGTCAGCCACAGCACGATGTGCATGGCCACGATCGCCGCCCAGACGGAGAGCTGCCCGCCGATGCCGTCCGCCTTCTGCACGGCGAGAATCACCGACACGATCGCGCCGGGGCCGGCCAGCAGCGGCATGCCCAGCGGAACGAGCGCGACATTGACGTCCTTGGTCTGGGTCGGCTCGTCGGTCTTGCCGGTCAGCAGGTCGAGCGCGATCAGGAGGAGCAGCAGACCGCCCGCGATCATCAGCGCGGGCACGGACACATGCAGGTAGTCGAGGATCTGCTGTCCACAGATGCCGAAGACGGTGATGACGCCGAACGCGACGGCCACCGCCTGCCAGGCCATCCTGCGCTGCACCTTGGCAGGCCGCCCGGAGGTCAGGGCGAGGAAGATCGGGGTAATCCCCGGGGGGTCCATAATCACGAAAAGCGTGAGAAAGAGGGATCCGAAAACGGCAACGTCGAACACAGTAATGGCCTTGCGGGGAGAGGGGGTCGAGCAGAACGGGCCTACGCGCGGGGGCGTCCACCCGTGCCGGGCACCGGAAACGCGCCGGTCGCGCGGCGCGTGATCTCACCGTAGATCTCGGGGTCGGTGGTGTACTCCCCGAGCCGGCAGGTCTTGCGGGTGCCGTGGTAGTCGCTGGAGCCGGTGGGCAGCAGGCCCAGCTCGGCGGCGAGGACGCGTAGCCTGGCTCGCGAGGGTGCGTCGTGGTCCATGTGGTCGACCTCGATGCCGTCGAGGCCGGCCGAGGCAAGCTCGGCTATCACGCTCTCCGGTACGACCTGGCCCCGCTTGACGGCGAGGGGGTGCGCGAAGACGGTGACCCCACCTGCCGCCTTGACCAGGCGGATCGCCTCGAAGGGGTCGAGCTCGTGCTTCTCGGCGTACGCGCGTCCGCCGTTGGCCAGCCACTGCGGTGTGAAGGCGTCCGAGACGGTCGGCACCACTCCCAGGTCGACCAGGGCGGTGGCGATGTGCGGCCGCCCGACCGAACCGTCGCCCGCGATCCGGGCGACCTGGTCCCACGTGACCGGCACGCCGAGCTCCTGGAGTTTGCCCACCATCGTCCGGGCCCGGGGCACCCTGTCGTCCCGTACCAGCTCGCGTTCGCGCGCGAGTTCCGGCTCGGCCGGGTCGAAGAGGTACGCGAGCATGTGCAACCCCACGCCGTCGACACGGCAGGACAGCTCGGCGCCCGTGACGAGGGTGAGCCCTTCGGGGGTGGCGGCGATCGCTTCCGCGTGACCGCCGACGGTGTCGTGGTCGGTCAGCGCGACGACGTCGAGCCCGGCGGCGGCCGCGTGACGGACCAGCTCGGCCGGGGTGTCCGTACCGTCCGAAGCCGTGGAGTGGGTGTGCAGGTCGATGCGCACAGCACAGGCTCCAGGGGTTCGACGCGGACCGGGGGACACTCCAGGATAACCGCGCTCCGGCGCCCCTCCGTCACCGCGGACCCGTCGTGACGGGGGCGTCGGGGGGCAGCGTCGTCAGGACAGGATGCGCGGCGACAGCGCTCCGCACGGCAGCAGGTCCACCTCGGCCCCGGCGTCGCGCAGGTCCGTGAGCACCAGCTCGTCGTACAGCAGCAGCCCCGACTGCTCGGGCCAGACGATCGCCCACACCCACAGCCCGCGCGCCTCTCCCGCGAAGACCGCCCGGTCCTCGGGGGTGCCGGTGACATGCCAGAGGGGGGTGGGGCGGCCTGCCGCGACGACCTTGGCGTCCGGTGGTTTGTCGACGCTCAGGTACTCACCGGGGTCCGGGCCGTCGATGCCGGCGTACCGAGCGCCGAGCCCGACTCCGAGCTCCTCGGCCACGAGCAGCAGCTCGCCCATGCCCCCGAGCGGGCCGGGGCCCGAGCAGGCGACGGCGGTGGCGCGCCCGCCGCTGCGGTCGTCACCCGCGCACGCGACTCCGGTGAACAGCCAGCCGACGGGCAGCGGCCACGGCATCCACACCGGCACCCTGGCCCGGTGCACCACCACGCCGAGAGCCTCGACACTGGGCGGAAGCACGGGCTGTAACGGGTGGACGTTGCCATGGACAGCGCACTGCCAGGAGTCGGCAAAGAGACCGGGCGCCCTGACCCGGCCACCGCACTTCGGGCAACTGGGTTCGCCCCTCATAGGGCACCACGGTCCTCCCCGGCCGACGCCGCGTCAAGGACGATCACCCGTCCGGAGGCGACTCCAGTTCGCATTCGGTGCTCATCGCCGTTCCCTCGTTCGAATCAGTCGAGCGGTACGGACGTACGCAGCGGGTCCCGCAGGTCCGTTCCGCGTGCGAGCCACCGCTCCTGAAGAGCGCCGGCCCCGTGCACCCGCTTCCACGCCGCCTCGTTCGCCGTCATCGGCAGCAATGGCAGAAAGCGCACCGGCTCCATCGGCTCGTCCAGGTCGAGGTCCTCGACCAGTCCGCCCGGCTCGGCCACCAGTACGGAGCTGAACGGGGCGGCCGGCCACAGCGGTTCACCGACGTCCAGTGAGGCGCCGGGCGCCACCACCACGCCCTCGACCTGAGGGGACGCGGCGAGAACAGCGAGGGTGCGAAGCACCTTGTCCGTGTCGGCGCGGCCGGCACGTACGGACAGCACCAACTCGGCTCGCGGACCGCGGACCGGGTCGGCGAGCGCCGCTGTGGGGTCCGTCATGGGGTGCGCGGACATGCCGAGGGTCGCGTAGCGCACCACGTCGCCGTCGACGAAGCGCAGTACCTCGATGCGGTCGGTACCGAGAAAGGTCACCGCCGCGCGCGCGTCCGGTTCGCCCAGCGTCGTACGCAGCCGGGCCTCGACCAGAGCAAGAACATCTCCCATGCCCCGAGCATAGAAGCAGTATCGAAACTGCCGGACCATCAGAGAAAGCGGTCTTGACCATCTGTCGGCTGATAGTGTTGGCCGCTGGTCGGGGCAGCACGCTGAAGCGTTGCTTTCCAGCCCCGGAATGATGTCGTCCCTCACGGGGGACCGGCCGGAGGAGGTGGGGCTGCGGTGGATCGAAGTCGACCGTGCAGTAGTAGCCGCTCTTCCGCAGGAGACCGTTCTCCCGCGATCTGAAGCCTCCCGTACCCAGTCAGCGACGACTGAAAACCGTACGGGACTCATGGCACATCGCACGACGGAAGAGCACTTCGTTTTGCCTGATCCGTGTCTGTAGCGAACGCCGTCACCACGACCGTGCGGTGCCGCCCGCTTTGCTGACGTACCGGCTGCGCCGCCGTACGTCTCCATTCCGGGCAGTGCCGGCGTCGCCCGACGGCCCCTCCGCGAAGGAGCCAGCCATGTCGATGATCCGTGACCTGCGCGCAGCCGTCCGTCCGTCGCTGCGCAAGGGCAGCGCCTCGTACAGCGGGTACGACGCCACCCGCGACCCGTCCGCGACCAGCGCGGTCGTCGACTGCGCGGTGTACCGCGACGGCTGCCGGGTGAAAGGGGACTCCTGCCGCACACCGCACGAGGCGATGCTCCAGGTGCGCGAGCGGGGAGGTTTTGCCTGGATCGGTCTGCACGAGCCGACGGAAGCCGAATTCGCCGGTATCGCTGCGGAGTTCGGGCTGCACCCGCTGGCCGTGGAGGACGCGGTCCACGCACACCAGCGGCCCAAGCTGGAGCGGTACGACGACACTCTCTTCACCGTCTTCAAGACCATCCACTATGTCGAGCACGCCGAACTCACCGCCACGAGCGAGGTGGTGGAGACCGGCGAGGTGATGTGCTTCACCGGCCGGGATTTCGTTATCACGGTGCGGCACGGTGGCCAGGGCTCGCTGCGCGCGCTGCGGCACCGGCTGCAGGAGGACCCCGAGCTGCTCGCCAAGGGGCCCTCCGCGGTGCTGCACTCCATCGCCGACCATGTCGTCGACGGTTACATCGCGGTGGCGGCAGCCGTTCAGGACGACATCGAAGAGGTCGAGAGCGATGTCTTCGCCCCGCCCGCGAAGGGCAGCCCGCGCGGCACCGACGCCGGCCGGATCTACCAGCTCAAGCGCGAGGTGCTGGAGTTCAAGCGGGCCGTCTCGCCGCTGCTGCGGCCGATGCAGCTGCTCAGCGAGCGGCCGATGCGGCTGGTCGACCCCGACATCCAGAAGTACTTCCGTGACGTGGCCGACCACCTCGCCAGGGTGCAGGAGCAGGTCGTCGGTTTCGACGAACTGCTGAACTCCATCCTCCAGGCGAACCTGGCGCAGGCGACCGTCGCGCAGAACGAGGACATGCGCAAGATCACCTCCTGGGCGGCCATCATCGCCGTACCCACCATGATCTGCGGTGTGTACGGCATGAACTTCAAGCACATGCCCGAGCTGGAGTGGCGGTTGGGCTACCCGATGGTGATGGCCGCGATCGTCGGCATCTGCTTCACGATCCACCGCGCGCTGCGCCGGAACGGCTGGCTCTGATCACCAGGGCGAGACCGGCCAGGATCACCAGCAGCGCCGGCCAGGCGGCCACGGGCGGCACCTGTCCCAGCCAGAGTGCGGCGATCAGGGCCGCGCCGGGCGTCTCCAGCAGGATCGCGGTCGAAGTGACGGACGGGCCGATGGTGCTGACGACGCGATTGAGCAGCGAGTGGCCGATCAGCTGGGCGGCGACGGTCAGCGCGGCGAGCTGGGCCCAGGTCGTCGCGCTGTAGCCCCCGAGTTCTGCGCCCGAGACGAGGCAGGCGGCGAGCAGCACGAGGGCGGTCGTCGAGTAACAGACCAGGGTGTACGAGGTGGTGCTCACCGTGCGCCGCACTTCCGCGCCGAGCAGGACGTACCCGGCGGCCGCGATACCGCCGCCGAGTGCGAGCGCGTCGCCCGCGAGCGCGCGGGGGGACAGCGTGAGGTCGACGCCGGTCAGGATGACCACTCCGAGGAAGGCCACGGCCGTACCGGCCCAGACGAGCCCCGGTGACCGGTGGCCGCGCATCCGCATCAGCAGTGTCGTCCAGATCGGCGTGGTGGTGCACAGCGCGGTGGAGGAGGCGACGGAGGTCATCCGCAGACTCGGCAGCCAGAGAGCGAAGTGCAGCGCGAGCATGAGGCCGGCGGCGACGGCGAGCAGTGTGGCCCGGCCCCCCATGCCGCGCAGCTCGGCCCGGTGCCGGACCAGCGCGACAGGTGCCAGCACGCCCACCGCCATCGCGTTGCGCCAGAAGGCGATCGCGAGGGCGGGCGCGGCGGTGGCCGCGATGAGCGGCGCCGAGAGCGACACCCCTGCGAGGGCGACGGCGAGCAGCACGAAATCCATGCGGGGCGCGGCGGGTATCCCTGCTGTCCGGGATTTTTCGGGTACGGGGAGGGCGGCGGGGGCGGAAGGCACGCCCCAGAGTAAGGCGCGTTTCAGGTTTACGGAACTGTCGTCTCGCACTCCGGTCCCACGCCCCTAAGGTGGGCCCATGACGTTGACGTTGCTCGATCAGGCCCTCGTCGAGGAGGCCACCAAGAAGTCCGGCCTCATCTGGGTGCAGGGCACCGGACCGGCCCGGGCGCTGTGGCACGTGTGGCACGACGGCGCCGCACACATCGTCGGGGACGGGCCCGGCGAGCAGCCGTTCCCGGGACTGGCCGACGGCTCCGTCGCCGAGGTCACCGTACGCAGCAAGGACAAGGGCGGACGCCTGGTCGCCTGGAGTGCCGCCGTGGTCGAGCTCGCGCCCGGGTCGGAGGCCTGGGAGGCGGCCACGGCAGAGCTGAAGGGCAAGCGTCTCAACGCACCCGATGCCGAGCAGGTCACCGAGCGCTGGGCCCGTGAGTGCCGGGTGTTGCGGCTGGAGCCGCAGGGCACGCAGAAGGAGCTGCCGCAGGGGCCGTTGTCGGCGGCGCCGCTGCCGACGGAGGCGACGACCCGCCGGCCGGTGCCGGCCGGCCTGCCCAGGCTGCTGTTCAAGCGCCGAGGCAAGGGCAGGAAGAACTAGCAGACGTCTTCAGGGGGTGCCGCGCCCGGGAGGCCCGGCAGGATCGCCCTGACCCGGCCCGGGCAGGGCCTAGTCGCCCGTGGGGAGCTGGCGGCCGTAGTCCACGGTCTGGTCCTTGCCGGGTGCGGCGAGCGCGAACTCCTCGTTCCAGTCCGCGAGTTCCACGACCCCCGCGCCGCCCGCGCGCTCCATCCTCAGCGGGAACGGCGTGCCCTGCAACGACACCTCGAGCTTGCCGCCCGCGCCCTGGTCGGCCGTGACCTGGATCGTACGGATGCCGCCGACCTTGGAACGGTCGCCCTTCTCGAGCTTGCCGTGGAGCCCGAGGAGGCCGTCCAGCAGGATGTCCATCTCGGTGAAGCCACGCAGCTGCTTGTACGCCGGGTCGCCTTCCGGCACCTTCACGTACTTGTCCTCCAGCTTGTCGGCGGCCGTCGAGTCGGACGGACTGGGCTTCGCCTCGTCGTGGGACCAGAACGCCGCGTCCGCCTTCAGGTAGAGCTGCTCATCCACCCGCAGAAGCTGGAAGGTCATGTCCTTGGAGGTGACCACACCGGTTCCGCCGTCACCCTTGAGCCGCATGTCGATTCTGTAGGTGCGGCCCTTGCTGATCACCGTGCCGGACAGCCGTACCGCGTCGGCCCCGTCGACGGCCGCCTGCGCCCGGTCCTCGATCTTCTCGGCGGTCAGCTTGCCCACGCCGTTGGTCCCCGCGTCCGGATCCTCTCCGCACCCCGAGCTTGCCGCGGCCAGCCCCGCGCACACCGCGCCGACGACTGCGGCCCGGCGGATCCGGGCGGCCGGGGGAAATGCGGTCACAAGCGCACTGCCTCTCATACGGGTGTCCTGTACAGCAGACGGCAGCGTACCTGTGCCTTCCGGGCCGGTGAGCAAGAGCCGTCCGGACGCCGAGGGGGCGCGGTCCGGACCGGCACGGGCTAGCCTGAACCCCGTATCAGGCGGTAAATGCAGTAACCGTTACAAAGGAGGCGCTCGGCATGGCAGCAGGCGCCTCCCGGCTCTTCGTCTCCCACCTCGCCGGTGTGGCGGTCTTCGACCCCAACGGCGACCAGGTGGGCCGGGTCCGCGACGTGGTCGCGATGCTGCGGGTGGGGGGACGCCCGCCCCGAGTGCTGGGCCTAGTCGTCGAGGTGGTGAGCCGGCGCCGGATCTTCCTGCCCATGACCCGGGTCACGGGTGTGGAGTCGGGCCAGGTCATCACGACGGGCGTGGTCAACATGCGGCGCTTCGAGCAGCGCCCCACGGAACGGCTGATCCTCGGCGAGCTCCTCGACCGCCGGGTACGTCTCGTGGCGACCGGCGAGGAGGTGACGGTCCTCGATGTGGCGATCCAGCAGTTGCCGGCCCGTCGCGACTGGGAGATCGACAAGATCTTCGTACGCAAGGGGAAGGGCGGGGCCCTGCGCCGCAAGGGCGAGACGCTGACCGTGGAGTGGTCGGCAGTCACCGGGTTCTCGCTCGAGGAGCACGGGCAGGGCGCGGAGAACCTGCTGGCCACGTTCGAGCAACTGCGCCCCGCCGACCTGGCGAACGTGCTTCACCACTTGTCTCCCAAGCGCCGCGCCGAGGTCGCGGCCGCACTGGACGACGACCGGCTCGCGGACGTCCTCGAAGAACTGCCGGACGATGACCAGGTCGAGATCCTCGGCAAGCTGAAGGAGGAACGCGCGGCCGACGTGCTGGAGGCGATGGACCCGGACGACGCGGCCGACCTGCTGTCGGAGCTGCCCGAGGAGGAGAAGGAGCGGCTGCTCGCGCTGATGCGGCCGGAGGACGCGGCGGACGTGCGTCGGCTGCTGTCGTACGAGGAGCGGACGGCCGGCGGCCTGATGACCACCGACCCGATCGTGCTCCGGCCGGACGCGACGGTCGCCGACGCGCTCGCCCGGGTGCGCCAGCAGGACCTGTCACCGGCGCTGGCCGCCCAGGTGTACGTGTGCCGGCCACCGGACGAGACGCCGACCGGCAAGTACCTCGGCACGGTGCACTTCCAACGACTGCTGCGCGACCCGCCGTTCACCCTGGTCAGCTCGATCGTCGAAGCCGACCTGCCTCCCCTGTCGCCGGGCACCTCGCTGCCGGCCGTGACCAGCTACCTCGCCGCCTACAACATGATCGCGGCCCCGGTGGTGGACGAGAGCGGCTCGCTGCTCGGTGCGGTGACCGTCGACGACGTACTCGACCATCTGCTGCCGGACGACTGGCGGGAGACGGAGTTCCACACGGAGGAGGCCGTCCGTGGGCAATGACCGCAGCCGCGAGTACGGGCTCGCCGACCGGGGGGAGAAGGCCGACGCGAAGGAGCGCGCGAAGTCGGCCACCGGCGCGAGCGCACTGGTGCGTACCCCGCGCGTCCGGCTCGACCAGCCACGCGCGCCCCGCCGCAGCGTGTGGCCCGAGTACGACCCCGAGTCCTTCGCCCGCTTCTCGGAGAAGATCGCCCGGTTCCTGGGCACCGGCCGCTTCATCGTCTGGATGACACTGACCATCATCGTGTGGGTGACCTGGAACGTCTCGGCGCCCGAGCGTCTGCGCTTCGACGAGTTCCCGTTCATCTTCCTGACGCTGATGCTGTCCCTTCAGGCCTCCTACGCCGCCCCGCTCATCCTGCTCGCGCAGAACCGCCAGGACGACCGGGACCGCGTCAACCTCGAACAGGACCGCAAGCAGAACGAGCGCAGCATCGCCGACACCGAGTACCTGACCCGCGAGATCGCGGCGCTGCGGATGGGTCTGGGCGAGGTCGCCACCCGGGACTGGATCCGCTCCGAGTTCCAGGAGCTGATCAAGGAAATGGACGACCGGCGCCTATTCCCGCACGAGAGTGACGAAGGCGACCGCTGACAGGCTTTCCAGGGCCGCCACCGAGCGCCGTACCATCAGGGCATGGCTACCGACACTCCCACAACCGTCCCCGCCGAAGAAGCGGTACGCGAAGCGCTGGCGACGGTGAACGACCCCGAGATCAACCGGCCGATCACCGAGCTCGGCATGGTCAAATCGGTGGAGATCGGGACGGACGGGTCGGTTGCCGTCACGGTGTACCTCACCGTCTCCGGCTGCCCGATGCGCGAGACCATCACCAGGACCGTCACCGAAGCGGTGGCACAGGTGCCCGGTGTCACGCACGTCGCCGTCGACCTCGATGTCATGAGCGACGAGCAGCGCAAGGAACTCGCCTCCTCGCTGCGCGGCGGCACCGCCGAGCGCGAGGTGCCGTTCGCCAAGCCCGGCTCGCTGACCCGGGTGTACGCGGTGGCCTCCGGCAAGGGCGGCGTGGGCAAGTCGTCGGTGACCGTCAACCTGGCCGCGGCGATGGCGGCGGACGGACTGAAGGTCGGCGTCGTGGACGCCGACATCTACGGCCACAGCGTGCCGCGCATGCTGGGCGTCGACGGCAGGCCCACCCAGGTCGAGAACATGATCATGCCGCCGTCCGCCAACGGCGTGAAGGTCATTTCGATCGGGATGTTCACCCCGGGCAACGCCCCGGTGGTGTGGCGCGGCCCGATGCTGCACCGCGCGCTTCAGCAGTTCCTCGCGGACGTGTACTGGGGCGACCTGGACGTCCTGCTGCTCGACCTGCCGCCGGGCACCGGCGACATCGCGATCTCGGTGGCTCAGCTGGTGCCGAACGCCGAGATCCTGGTCGTCACCACCCCGCAGCAGGCCGCGGCCGAGGTCGCCGAGCGGGCCGGCTCGATCGCCGTACAGACCCACCAGAAGATCGTCGGTGTCGTCGAGAACATGTCCGGGCTGCCCTGCCCGCACTGCGACGAGATGGTCGACGTCTTCGGCACCGGCGGCGGCCAGTCGGTCGCCGAGGGGCTGACGCGCACGACCGGCGCGACGGTGCCGGTACTCGGTTCCATCCCCATCGACGTACGGCTGCGGGAGGGCGGCGACGAGGGCAAGCCGGTCGTGATCACGGACCCGGACTCCCCTGCGGGCAGCGCGCTGCGCGCCATCGCCGGCAAGCTGGGCGGCCGGCAGCGCGGCCTGTCGGGCATGTCGCTGGGGATCACCCCGCGCAACAAGTTCTAGCTGTACTGGTCAGCGGCTCGAGTCCCAGGAAGGGGCGGCACCCGGCGGGTGCCGCCCCTTTCGCCTGTCTCATCACTCGTACGTGGTGATGTCCCTGACCACTGAGAAGCCCAGACCGTACGCGCTCATGCCGCGCCCGTAGGCGCCGATGTGCACGCCCCCGGCCGGCGAGCCCGCCAGCACCCAGCCGAACTCGGACTCGCGGTAGTGGAAGGGCGTGGGCACGCCGTCCACCGGCAGCGACAGCATCGACCAGTCCGGCCCGCTGAGGTCGTCCGCCAGTTCCCAGGCCGTCTCGGTCTGCTGGTCCAGCCAGTCGTCGCGCAGTGAGTGGTCCATCTGCCCCGGCCAGGTGAAAGCCAGCAGACCGGAGCCGGCCAGCCAGGCCGCCGAGGAGACCGAGGTGGCCTCGAGCACGCCGGTACCGTCTCCGCTGCGCCGCACCGGGCTGCTCGCGACGGTCACCACGACCGCGAAGCGGTGCTTGTCCTGGCTCGCCTCACCGCGTACCAGCGGCTCGTCTCCGTGGCCCGTGGAACCGTGCTCCACCGTGCCGTCCGCGGCGACGCCCACCTGCATCAGCCAGCGCGGGCCGGTGAACGCCTCGTCCAGCCCGTACCAGGGGAAGCCCGCCGCCAGATAGCCGCCGACCGTACGCCGGGCCGCCTGCACTCCTCCCGGACCGGGCGTTCCCTGCGCCTGCGTTCCTACCCGACTCGTCGTCTCCATCTGTTCCGGCCGCCTCCTTGTTCACAGGGCCCGGACCGGCCCGCCCCCCTCGGGCGTCCTTGTTCCGGACAGATGGAGGATAGCCACCTCACTCCGGCACAACGGGAAGATGTGACTCAGGTGGCGTCTGCGTCGAAGGGCGGACGGTCGGCCGGGGCTTGCTGTCCGGGCTTCTTCAGCAGGTCGGGGGCGCCGCCTGCGACGGGTGCGGGCGACGGCCCGTTCGGCGCAGGGCCGAGGGCGGTCGCGGAGTCCTTGCCCTGGACCGCGTCCGAGACCTCGGCCATTTCCTTCCTGAGGTCGAAGCCGTTACGGATCTCGTTCAGGCCCAGATCGTCGTTGTCCATGAGCTGCTTGCGGACGAACGTCTTGGGATTGAGGTCCTCGAATTCGAAGTCCTTGAACTCCGGACCGAGTTCCGACCGGATGTCGTGCTTCGCGCTCTCCGAGAACTCACGGATCTTGCGGACGAAGCGCGAGACGTCCTGGATGACCTTGGGCAGCTTGTCGGGGCCGAAGACGAGCACGGCGAGGACCACGAGCGTCACCAGCTCGAGTGCGCCTATGTCATTGAACACCTAGCTGCTCCTTGGATTTCCGCGTCCCGCAGGTCGGTTTCCGGTCTCCGCACCGGAGGCGGGTGACAGGTCCGGGCCCGGTCCACGGTACCCGCCGCACCTGTCCGGGCGGTACCTTCACGTGTCCGTCACGTGCCGTTCGCGGAACCGAGGACGACCTCGATGGTCCGGTCCCGGCCGTCCCTGACCACGGTCAGCTCCAGCCGGTCGCCCGGGCGGTGGGCGCGGATTTTGACGATGAGCTCTTCACCGCTGTGCACCCGCTGGCCGTCGACCTTGGTGATGATGTCCTGCGGCTCGATACCGGCCTTGTCGCCAGGTCCGCCCACGGTGACCGGGGGCTTGCCGTCGTTGTTCCGCCTGCCCACGCGAGCACCGTCGCCCGTGTACTGCATGTCGAGCGTGACGCCGATGACCGGGTGGGTGGCCTTGCCGGTGCTGATCAGCTCCTCGGCCACCCTCTTGCCCTGGTTGATGGGGATGGCGAAGCCGAGGCCGATGCTGCCGGCCTGGCCGTCGGCCAGGTCCGATCCGTCGTCGGCGGCCCGGATCGCACTGTTGATACCGATCACGCGGGCCTTGGAGTCGACCAACGGCCCGCCCGAATTCCCGGGATTGATGGGAGCGTCGGTCTGCAGGGCGTCGACATAGCTGATGTCGCTGCCGTCGCCCTTCTCGCCGCCCGCGGTGATGGGCCGCTCCTTGGCGCTGATGATGCCGGAGGTGACGGTGTTCGACAGGTCGAAGGGGGCGCCGATGGCCACGACCGGGTCACCGACCCGCACATTGTCGGAGTTGCCCAGGGGCAGGGGCTTCAGCCCGGAGACGCCGGTGACCTTGACCACCGCCAGGTCGTATCCGCTGTCCCGGCCGACGATCTCGGCCTTGGCGGTCTCGCCGCCGCTGAAGGTCACCGTTATCCCCCCGGAGGAGGACGCGGACTCCACCACGTGGTTGTTGGTGAGGATGTGGCCACGGCTGTCCAGGACGAAGCCGGTACCGGTGCCCTGCGAACCGCCTCCCTGGACGTGCAGGGTGACCACGCTCGGCAGGGCGCTCGCGGCGATTCCGGCGACGCTGTCCGGCGCGCGGTCCCCGCTCTCCCGGCCCGCCTGCGGCAGCTCGACCGTCGTGACGCCGCCGTTGCGCTCGACGTACGCGCCGATGCCGCCGCCGATGCCGCCGGCGACAAGGGACAGCAGCAGCGCGCCGGCGAACAGACCGCCGCGGCGGGGCTTCTTCGGACGGGCGGTCTCGCCGCCGTCGGACAACTGCAGGGGGGCGCCCCACGGGTCGTACTGACCCCACTGCGGCCGTGGCTGGTGCTGCGGCTGCGGCGGAGCCGCGTGCTGGGCGGCCGTGTGCTGGGCGGCCCGGTGCTGGGGGCCAGGGGTCCCCGTGAAGGCCGGAGGCGGTACGGGCGTGCCGTGCGCGGGCGTCGGCACCGGGCGCTGCACGGGAGGGGCGGGCGCCCAGGGCCCCGGGCCTCCGTACGGCGGGGTGCCGTACGGGTCGGGGGCGTGCAGAGGCTGCGGACGTGGAGCGGGCTGTGCCGCTGGGGCGACATCGACCGGCGGCAGCACTTCGGTGACCACCTCCCGCTGGGAGGCGTCGTCCATGAGGCCCGACTGCTCCGAACGGTCCGGTGACGGCGACGCGCTCGGCACCGGAGGGACGGTCGGCGCCGGAGAGGGAGCCGCAGCCGGATCGCCCGGGATCCCGCCCGTCCGGGGCCGGCTCCACCACTTCGCCCTGAGCCCGGTGGGCTTGCCCTCGTCCATGTTCTCCCCGCAACGTCCTGGTATCCGCGTCCCCCGGTCCGAAAGGCCGGGGGAACACCCCTCCCCGGATTCAACCAGGTTTGGCGAGACCCGCGCAGTGGCCGGTCAGCGCCCGGTGTACGCCTGAAGACCCGGGTGCGCGGTGAGGCGGGTCGGCATGGGAGGCACCGCCGGGGCCTGGGCCTTCGCCTTCGTGGTACCGGTTTGGCCGGCCGGTCGTATCAGCGGGGATCCCGTGGAACCGGTCACAGCGGCCGCGAAGGGCGGAGCCAATGGCACGAGAGGACCCGTGGCCGTGGGAAACGCGACGGGTGCCACGAACGCCGGCGGGAGTGTGGAGCCGAGAGGACCGATCTCCCCCGCCTCGGAAACGTCCTGGATTCCGGCCGCCCCGCCCTGGCGGCGGGCCGGACCGGTGGCTCCGCGGGACGTGGACGGCGTCGCCGTCGCACGCAGGGGGGTGATGTGGGCGCCGTTCTCACCGCGGGCACGAGGCTCGACCGTCGCGTCCAGCGGCAGGGCACCACCGAGAGCGATCGCGGCAAGCGAGACGGCACCCGCCGCGGCGAACGCGAATCTGCGCCCGCGCCAAGCCTGCCGGTCGGCCTCCCGGCCCCCGACATCGTGAATACGGAAGCCGCGCTCGGGCGGCACCGTGGCATGGCTGCCCCCCGGCACATAGCCGAGGGGGCCAAGGGGCCCCGGCTGTTCCGCGCTCACTCCGAAGACTCCGTTGCCGAAGGACCCGCCGCCGAACGGTCTGCCCCGACCGTCGTCGTCGCCACCCCCGGGCAATCCCTGGAGGCGTGCGAGAAGCCCTTCGGAGGGCGGTGGCGGTGCGGTCTCCACGAACAACGTCTTCAGCCGGCGCTGGGCGTCGGCCTCGGCCTTGCACTTCGTGCACGTCGCGAGGTGTGCGAGGACCCGCTCGCGGGCGTCATGTCCGAGTTCGCCGTCCACGAGGGCAGCGAGCCGGTCCCCCAGGTGCTGTTCGGCGGGTGTCGGGCTGAATCCACTCACGCGGCTCCGCCCTCTCCCAGCGGCACGGGGCTGCCCAGGGCGACACCCGCCAGCGCGCGCTGCTCGGCGCGGGCCTCGGGCGAGCGGTGCTGCAGCGCCTTGCGGAGGTGCGAACGGCCGCGGTGGATCCGGCTGCGCACGGTACCGAGCTTGACGCCCAGGGTGGCCGCGATCTCCTCGTACGAGAGTCCTTCGATGTCGCAGAGCACGACTGCAGCACGGAACTCGGGCGCGAGGGTGTCCAGCGCCTGCTGCACATCCGCGTCGAAGTGGGTGTCGTGCAGGACTTGCTGCGGGTTCGGCTCACGACTCGGCAGTCGCTCCGCGGCGTCGTCGCCGAGCGCGTCGAAGCGGATGCGCTGCTTGCGGCGCACCATGTCCAGGAAGAGGTTGGTGGTGATGCGGTGCAGCCAGCCCTCGAAGGTGCCCGGCGTGTACGTGGACAGGGACCGGAACACCCGGACGAAGACCTCCTGCGTGAGATCTTCGGCGTCGTGCTGGTTACCGGTCAGGCGATAGGCGAGGCGGTAGACCCGGGCACTGTGCGTGCTGACGATGTCCTCCCACGAGGGAGGCGTCCACGCCTGCGATTCCGCATCTGCGGCGAAGGTCGCGGTGGGTGCGGAGTCTGCGGTACGAGAACGGTCAGCAATGTCGGTCACGGATTTCGGCTCACCCGACGACCTGAGAAAGCGCTTCAGCACTCCTCCCCGATCCACAGGCGCAGCCGCACCTCCCCTATCGGCTCTGGTGGTGTCCAGTGGAGCCCCTACCATAGCCACCTGCCCCGTTAGCTCCGGATAAGCTTGTTTGCGCGAATTTTGACCGCGCAGTGTTTCCTGACCGTCACGATCGGCTCGACCCATCGGATCCCCCTCGCCCCTTCATAACGCCTGGTCCCATCCGCGGGTTCCCGTGGGCAACGGATACAGTCACCGTTGCGCCAACTACGGGGACAGGAGAGGGTCATTACCGGCAACCGGCAGACAGGCTGGGCGTTCGCCGACGCCTTTGTCGCCGAGGACGACGCCCTGCACTGGGCCCGGGACCGGGCCCGGGAAGCCGGCCTGCGTCCGGTGTCCCCCGGCACCGGCGCCGCGCTGGCCCTTCTCGCTGCCACCACGGACGCCAAGGCGGTGGCCGAAATCGGTACCGGCACCGGAGTCTCCGGTATCCATCTCCTGCACGGCATGCGCGCCGACGGAGTGCTGACCACGGTCGACCTCGAACCCGAGCGCCAGCAGTTCGCCCGCGAGGCCTTCCGCGCGGCCGGTTTCGCCGCGAACCGGGCGCGCTTCATCCCGGGACGCGCTCTCGACGTACTCCCGCGCCTCGCCGACGGCGGCTACGACCTCGTCTTCTGCGACGGCGACCGCATGGAGAGCCTGGACTACCTCGCTGAATCGTTGCGCCTGCTGCGACCTGGGGGTCTGGTGTGCTTCGAAGGCGTCTTCGCCGACGGCCGTACGGTCGATTCGGCAGCCCATCCCCCCGAGGTGGTACGCCTGCGCGAACTGCTTCGGGCGGTGCGCGAGAGCCAGGAACTGCAGCCCGCACTGCTGCCGGTGGGCGACGGCCTGCTCTGCGCCGTCAGACGCTGAACGCCGCCCGACGCCGACCGATCAGGTGGGACGACGGCGGCCCCGCGCGCCGAACGGGACCCGCACCCGCCCTCGCACCCGGACACACCACTGCCCCGGTGGTGTGAGCCGCCGGGGCAGTGGAGAACCGTGTGGTGCCTGCGCGTCAGCCGACGACCTTCTTCAGAGCGTCGCCAAGGGCGTCGGCCTCGTCCGGAGTCAGCTCGACGACGAGCCGACCGCCGCCTTCGAGCGGAACGCGCATGACGATGCCCCGCCCCTCCTTGGTCACCTCGAGCGGGCCGTCGCCCGTCCGCGGCTTCATGGCCGCCATGCTCGTTCCCCTTCCTGAAACCAGCTCATCGGCCGACAACCCAGGTGTCACCGGCATCGAACACATTGCTTCCAGGTCATTATCCCGCATCGCAGGACCCGATGACCAACATCGGTCTGCATCGCTTGCGCAACGCGCTTCCCCAAAACCACTCATTTCGGCGTTCCGCCTGCGATACTTCGCCGCCTCGCCCGGCACGGCGGCGCTTCCTTCTTTGACGCAGGTCACATGTGCGGCGTCCGCGATCTCCGCCATGCTGGCCCTGTACCGGTCAGTACCGATAGCTGGCCGAGCCGCGACGGAGGGGACCCCTGCCATGGCCGACACCGTGCTCTACGAAGTGACCGACGGCCTTGCGACGATCACGATCAATCGTCCCGAGGCCATGAACGCGATGAACACGGAGGCGAAGGTCGCCCTGCGGGACTCGGTCCAGGCCGCCGCGGCCGATCCGGCCGTACGGGCCGTGCTGCTGACCGCCACCGGTCGCGCGTTCTGTGTCGGCCAGGACCTCAAGGAGCACATCGGCTCGCTCGCCGCGGACCGGGAGTCGGGCAGCGGAAACACGATGAGCACCGTGCGCGAGCACTACAACCCCATCGTCCGGGCGCTCACGCAGATGCCCAAGCCCGTCGTCGCCGGGATCAACGGCGTCGCCGCCGGTGCGGGCTTCGGTTTCGCGCTGGCAGCGGACTATCGTGTCGTGGCCGAGACCGCCGGCTTCAACACCTCGTTCGCGGGCGTCGCCCTCACCGCCGACTCGGGCGTGTCCTGGACTCTTCCCCGCCTGATCGGCCAGAGCCGGGCGGCGGACCTGCTCCTCTTCCCGCGCTCGATCTCCGCGCAGCAGGCGTACGAGTTGGGTATCGCCAACAAGCTCGTCCCCGAAGCGGATCTGGCCGAGGAAGCGGCGGCCGTGGCCCGCACCCTGGCCGAGGGGCCGACAGCCGCCTACGCGGCGATCAAGGAGTCACTGGCGTACGGGGCGGGGCACTCGCTCAGCGACACCCTCGACAAGGAGGACGACCTCCAGACCCGGGCGGGTTCGTCGGAGGACCATGCGATCGCGGTGCAGGCGTTCCTGGACAAGGCCAAGCCGCGTTACCTGGGCCGCTAGGCAGGCCCTGCCCGGACCGCGCCGCTACAAGCCCCGCCGGTACGAACCCCGCCGCCGGGCCCGCCCGACGGCGGGGCTCCGGGCCGTGTCAGGTCCGACGGGACCGGAGAACACGCCCTCAGACGCCGCCGCGTGCCACACAGTCCGCCAGGTGGTCGTCCACCAGGCCGCACGCCTGTATCAGGGCGTACGCCGTCGTCGGGCCGATGAACCGGACGCCGCGCTTCTTCAGCTCCTTGGCCAGCGCCGTCGACTCCGGGGTGACCGCCGGCACGTCCGTGATCGTGCGCGGGGCCGGGCGGGCGGCGCGGTCGGGGGCGTACGACCAGATCAGTGTGTCCAGCTCGCCCGGCTGCCACTGCGCGAGGACCTTGGCGTTGGCGAGGGTGGCCGCGATCTTGGCACGGTTGCGGATGATGCCCGGGTCGGCCAGCAGCCGCCCGGCGTCCTCGTCGGTGAAGTCCGCGACCGCAGCGATCTTGAAGTCGGCGAAGGCGGCGCGGAAGCCGTCCCGGCGGCGCAAGATCGTCAGCCAGGACAGGCCGGACTGGAATGCCTCCAGGCACAGCCGCTCGTACAGGGCGTCGTCCCCGTGGACAGGGCGTCCCCATTCGGCGTCGTGGTACGCGATGTAGTCCTCGGTGGACAATGCCCAGGGGCAGCGGAGTCCGCCGTCCGGGCCGGCCACTGCCGCGCTCGTCATGACTGCCGCTCGTCGCCCTTGAAGAGGTCGGGGCGCCCCGAGGCCGCGGCCCGTGCGCCGGCCAGCGCCACCTCGAGCTCCGCGATACGGGCGTCCCGTTCGGCGAGTTCCGCGCCGAGGCGGCCGAGCACGTCGTCGACGTCGGCCATCCGGTAGCCGCGGGCGGTCACCGGCAGCCGCAGCGCCTCGATGTCGGAACGGGACACCGGGCGGGTCGCCGGGAGGGGGTCCGTTACCTGCTCGGGCGGGGCCTCGGGAAGCACGGCTTCCTCCCCGCCGCCTACGACGGCGAGCGTGACCGCGGCGACGACCACGACCAGCGCGATCAGCAAGAACCAGAACACGATCATCTCCCCAGCGCACGCAAAAACTGTCCGGCCACGATCGTGCCATGCGCCGCCGGCAGTCCGACAGCTAAGGTCGCACCGACCGATACGAGGAGGAAACTTCGGATGCTGCGCCTGGGCACGCGCGAGTTCGACGCGCACGAGCCGGTGATCATGGCGATCGTGAACCGGACGCCGGACTCCTTCTACGACCGCGGCGCGACTTTCCGGGAGGAGCCCGCACTCGACCGCGTCGAGCAGGCGGTCTCCGAGGGCGCCGCCGTCATCGACATCGGCGGGGTCAAGGCCGGCCCCGGCGAGGAGGTCAGCGCCCAGGAGGAGGCACGCCGCACCGTCGGCTTCGTGGCCGAGGTGCGCAAGCGCTACCCGGATGTGGTGATCAGCGTCGACACCTGGCGCCACGACGTGGCCGCGGCGGTGTGCGAGGCGGGGGCGGATCTGCTCAACGACGCGTGGGGCGGGGCCGACCCGAAGCTGGCAGAGGTCGCGGCCCGGTACGGAGTGGGCCTTGTCTGTACGCACGCGGGTGGCGCGGAGCCGCGGACCCGGCCTCACCGGATCGCGTACGAGGACGTGATGGCCGACATCCTGCGGGTCACCCTCGGGCTGGCCGAGCGGGCCGTCGAGCTGGGCGTGCGGCGCGACGCGATCATGATCGACCCGGGACACGACTTCGGGAAGAACACGCGCCATTCGCTGGAGGCGACCCGGCGGCTGGGTGAGATGACGGCGACGGGCTGGCCGGTGCTGGTCTCGCTGTCCAACAAGGACTTCGTGGGCGAGACCCTGGACAAGCCGGTCAAGGAGCGGCTCATCGGCACGCTCGCGACCACCGCGGTGTCGGCCTGGCTCGGTGCCCAGGTCTACCGCGTGCACGAGGTCGCAGAAACCCGGCAGGTGCTGGAGATGGTGGCGTCCATCGCGGGCCACCGGCCACCGGCGACGGGCCGCCGGGGCCTGGGCTAGGTGGTCCCGCTCGGATCAGGCCGGCCGGCAACGCCCGGCCTGATCCGGAGGACATCCCCTGCCCCTACTTGGCGACCTCCTTGGTGACGAGGGAGATCGCCTCTTCGACGTCGTCCGTGACATGGAAGAGCAGCAGATCGTGCTCGGACGCCTTGCCCTGCGCGATCACCGTGTCACGCAGCCAGTCGACGAGGCCGCTCCAGTACTCCGTACCGAAGAGCACGATCGGGAAGCGGGTGACCTTCTGGGTCTGGACCAGGGTGAGGGCCTCGAACAGCTCGTCCAGGGTGCCCAGTCCGCCGGGCAGAACCACGAAGCCGTGCGCGTACTTCACGAACATCGTCTTGCGGACGAAGAAGTAGCGGAAGTTCACGCCGATGTCGACGTGCTGGTTGAGTCCCTGCTCGAACGGCAGCTCGATGCCCAGCCCCACCGAGATGCCCTTCGCCTCCCGGGCGCCCTTGTTCGCCGCCTCCATCGCACCGGGACCACCGCCCGTGATGACCGCGAAGCCGGCCTCGACGAGCGCCCGGCCGAGTCGCTCCCCGGCTTCGTACTCGGGAGTGCCCGGCGGTGTCCTGGCCGAGCCGAACACACTGATCGCGGGCGGCAGTTCGGCGAGCGTGCCGAAGCCCTCGATGAACTCCGACTGGATGCGCAGAACCCGCCAGGGGTCGGTGTGCACCCACTCGGAGGGGCCCTCGGAGTCCAGCAGGCGCTGGTCGGTGGTGCTCTTCTGGACCTGTTCGCGCCGTCGCAGGACCGGGCCCAGGCGCTTTTCCTCCGGCTTGTGCCGGTCGCCCTCAGGGTTGCCCATCATGTGCTCCCTCCGCTACAGATCGTTGCCGGTTCAGCGTAGGCGCACCCGGGTGACATACAGGGGAATTCAGGAGGTCAGCCAGGCGCGGAGTCGCTCCTCGCAGTGCGTGATCCACCTGGTCTCGACCCGCTCGTCACGCTTGTGCGCCAGGACCGGGTCGCCGGGCCCGTAGTTCACCGCGGGTACGCCGAGCGCGCTGAAGCGCGAGACATCCGTCCAGCCGAACTTGGGCATGGGCTTGCCCCCGACGGCCTCCATGAACGCCATGGCGGCCGGGTGCGAGAGCCCGGGAAGGGCCGCGCCCGAGTGGTCGTCGACGATGAACTCCTCCACTCCGCATCCCTCGAAGACCTCGCGGACGTGGGCGAGGGCATCCTCCTCGCTGCGGTCCGGTGCGTACCGGAAGTTGACCGTGACCGTGCAGACGTCGGGGATGACGTTGTTGGCGACCCCGCCCTCGATCCGTACCGCATTGAGGCCCTCGTGGTACTCGAGCCCGTCGATCACCGGCAGCCGGGGTTCGTACTCGGCGAGCCGCGCCAGGATGGGTGCGGCGGCGTGGATCGCGTTCGACCCCATCCAGCTGCGTCCGGAGTGGGCCCGCTCCCCCGCCGTGCGCAGCACGACCCGCAGAGTTCCCTGGCAGCCCCCTTCGACCTGTCCGTTGGACGGCTCCAGCAGGACGGCGAAATCGCCGGTGAGCCAGTCGGGGTGGGCCTCCGCCACATGACCCAGACCGTTGAGGTGTGCGGCGACCTCTTCGTTGTCGTAGAAGACGAAGGTGAGGTCGCGGTTCGGCTCGGGGACGGTGGCCGCGATGCGCAGCTGCACGGCCACGCCGGACTTCATGTCGCTCGTGCCGCAGCCCCACAGGAAGCCGTCGTCGTCCAGCCGGGACGGGACGTTGCCGGCGATCGGGACGGTGTCGATGTGGCCCGCCAGCACGACCCGTTCGGCGCGCCCCAGCCGGGTACGGGCCACGACGTTGTTGCCGTACCGGTCGACGGTGAGATGCGGGAGGGTGCGGAGCGCCTCCTCGATCGCGTCGGCAAGAGCCTTCTCGTCACCGCTCACGGACGGGAAGTCGATGAGACGGGCGGTCAGCTCTGCGGCGTCCAGAGTGAGGTCAAGTGCGGTTTGGGGCATACGCCGACCCTAGCGCCCGTGCCTCCGCAGGAGCCCTGGAGTCCGGTCTGCGGACCCCGGACCGGACTCCAGTACGGTGGGCTGCGTGTCCGAGCAGACCCCGCGTGTCCGTCGTCGTGGCCGCCTCTTCCGAATCGCGGCGGCCGGTGTCGTGCTGCTCGCCCTCGCCGGCTATCTGGTGGTCCAGTACGTGAGCGGCGGTGGCCGGGGAGCTCCCCGCTGCACCGTCCGCGCGGCCGACAGTGGTGGCGGGGCGGCGTACGAGTTCAGCCCCGCTCAGGCGGCGAACGCGGCGACGATCTCCGCCGTCGGTACGACCCGCGGGATGCCGGAGCGGGCGGTGACCATCGCGCTGGCGACCGCGCTGCAGGAGTCGGGGCTGCGCAACCTCGACCATGGCGACCGGGACTCGCTCGGCCTCTTCCAGCAGCGCCCGTCGCAGGGCTGGGGAACGCCGAAGCAGATCATG
The DNA here is from genome assembly GCF_040682335.1 of Streptomyces sp. NPDC051219. Classification (NCBI taxonomy): domain Bacteria; kingdom Bacillati; phylum Actinomycetota; class Actinomycetes; order Kitasatosporales; family Streptomycetaceae; genus Streptomyces; species Streptomyces sp. NPDC051219. Next base: position 107,746 of record NZ_JBFBAS010000008.1, on the reverse strand, counting down.
GACCCGGTGTACTCCGCCGGGATCTTCTACGACCGGCTGGCCGAAGTGCCCGGATACTCACGCCTGCCGCTGACGGTCGCCGCGCAGCGCGTGCAGCTCAGCGGTTTCCCACAGGCCTACGCCAAGCACGAGCCGGACGCGGCGCTGCTGTCCGGCGCCCTCACCGGCCGGAGTGCGGCGACCCTCACCTGCACCGCCGCACCCGATGACGGCACGCCGGGTGACCCGGCCAAGGTGCGGGCGGAGCTGGTGCGGACCTTCGGGCCGGGGACGCTGCCCGGGACCGGGAAGGCCGGCGCGTCCGCCACGTCGGGCGGCAAGGGCCCCACGATCAGCGTGCCGGTGCGCACCTCCGACCGGGCCGCGGGCGGGGGCGCCCCCGAACAGCGGGGCTGGGAGCTGGCCCACTGGGCGGTGGCCCATTCCGCCGCGCTGCGCATCGAGCGGGTCTCTTTCGCCGACCGCGAATGGGCCGCCGGGGATGCCGGGGACGAATGGCGCGAGGCGGCAGATTCGGCACAGACGGCCGGTTCGGACGAGGTCCGGATCGTCATCGCGCACTAGTACGGACGCTCACTCGCCGGGGTTGGTCCGGTGGTTTTCGGCACCCCCGAAACCCTATGACCGGAGCCTTTTTCCGCGCTTCGCACGCATTCCGAAAAGCCCTTGCGATCAAAGGGATGTGACGATTCCGCAGGACGAAGAGGTGACAACCCTTTGTCCGTTTTTAACCGGAACCGATAATGCGACGCATTACCAACTCTTTACCTTGATTCACCGCAACTTCCCCCTCCCCCGGAACGGTTGTCACTGCGTAGTCAACGTCGTCTCCCGTCTAAGGAGCCTCATGTCCCTCCCCCTGACCCGCCGGATCGCTCGTGCCGCACTGCTGATCGCAGCGGGTGCGGCACCCGTGGTCGGCGCGGCCGGCTCGGCAAGCGCCGCGGGCCTCCCCGCCGCCCCCGACCTGGGTGGGCTGACCGCCGTGGACGCCGCGAGCGTCAGCAGCACGGTCGACGGCACCGCCCAGCAGGCCACCGGGCTCGCCGGTGAGGCCGGCGGCAAGGCCGTCCAGACCGCCGTTCCGGCCGCCGGCCAGACCGGCGGCAAGATCGTCGGAACCGCCACTCCTGCCGCACAGTCGGCCACCGGTCAGGCCGCGGGCAGCGCAGCCGGCCTTGTCGGTCAGACCGCCGGCACCGCCACGGAAGGTGGTCTGCCGACCGACAGCCTCGGCTCGCTGGCCTCCCAGGGCAGCCTGGCCGGCGTGAGCGACAGCGGCATCCCTGGCGCCGAAACGCTGCCGGCACTGCCGCTCGGCTAGAGCATCGCCCAGGGGGCCGGAAGCCCCCGTCCCGCGCGCGGTGCGGGTACACGAAGGGGCCCGGGGAGCACGAACTCCCCGGGCCCCTTCGAACGTCCGGAACCTGCCGGCCGTGATCAGCCGAGGCGCTTGACCGCCGCCGCCACGCGCTCGTCGGTGGCCGTGAAGGCGACCCGCACAAAACGCTCCCCGGCCTCGCCGTAGAAGTCGCCCGGCGCGACCAGGATGCCGAGCTCCGCCAGGTAGGCCACCGTCTGCCAGCACGGCTCGTCCCGCGTCGCCCACAGGTACAGGCTCGCCTCGCTGTGCTCGATCCGGAAGCCGTGCGCCTCCAGGGCGGTGCGCAGGGCGGTGCGGCGAGCGGCGTACCGGGTCCGCTGCTCCGCGACATGCGCGTCGTCGCCGAGCGCCGCGACCGTGGCCGCCTGTACCGGGCCGGGCGTCATCATCCCGCCGTGCTTGCGGATGAGGAGGAGTTCGCGCAGCACCGCGGCGTCGCCCGCCAGGAACGCCGCGCGGTAGCCGGCCAGGTTGGAGCGCTTGGAGAGCGAGTGGACGGCGACGAGCCCGTCGTAGGAACCACCGCAGACGTCCGGATGCAGTACGGAGACGGGCTCGGCCTCCCAGCCGAGCTCCAGGTAGCACTCGTCGCTGAAGACGAGGACGCCGTGCTCGCGCGCCCAGGCCACGACACGGGTCAGCTCGTCCTTGCCGAGGACCCGGCCGGTCGGGTTCGACGGCGAGTTGAGCCAGAGCAGCTTCAGGCCCGCCGGGTCCAGCTCGGTCGGATCGTCGTACACGACGGGCTCGGCGCCGGCCAGTCGCGCGCCGACCTCGTACGTCGGGTAGGCGAGCCGGGGGTAGGCGACCCTGTCGCCCGCCCCCAGGCCGAGCTGCGTCGGCAGCCAGGCCACCAGCTCCTTCGAGCCGACCACTGGCAGGACGTTGGCATGCTCGACGGAGAGGGCCCCCAGTCGCCGCTCCACCCAGCCGGTGAGCGCGTCACGCAGCTCCGTGGTCCCCCACACCGTCGGATAGCCCGGCGAGTCGGCGGCTGCGACGAGTGCCCGCTGGATCAGCTCGGGCACCGGGTCGACGGGCGTGCCGACGGACAGGTCCACGATGCCGTCCGGATGGGCGGCGGCCGTCGCCTTGTAGGGCTCGAGCTTGTCCCACGGGAAAACGGGCAGGCGGGAGGAGACTGCGGACAAGGTGCTTCCCTTTTTCGTACGTACGTGAGCAAACACCACGGTCCCGTACGGCGGAAGGTGCCGTACGGGACCGAGGACGCGCAATCAGCCGTTCTGCGGCGGCAGCGCGGCGATGAAGGGGTGGTCACGCTCGATCAGACCGAGCTTGGAAGCACCACCGGGCGAGCCGAGCTCGTCGAAGAACTCGACGTTCGCCTTGTAGTAGTCCTTCCACTCTTCAGGAGTGTCGTCCTCGTAGAAGATCGCCTCGACCGGGCAGACCGGCTCACAGGCTCCACAGTCGACGCATTCGTCCGGGTGGATGTACAAGGACCGCAGGCCCTCGTAGATGCAGTCGACCGGGCACTCCTCGATGCACGCCTTGTCCTTGACGTCGACACAAGGCTGCGCGATGACGTATGTCACGCTGTCGTTCCTCCTCGGTAGGGCGCGGCGGGCCGATCTGCGGCTCCGTCCACGTGGCGCGCGGGAGCGCGGCGTCGTCGATGCCCGCCCCTAGTATCTCCGTTCCCGGGCACGATCCGAACAGGAGGGGCTGACAGAGCTGTGGAAATCACTGCCGGTGGACGGCTTGAGGTGCGTATCACCCATGCTGACGTGGGCAAACGCGTATCGGTGCGGTGCTTGACCGGTGATCGGAAGGCAGCGGAGAAGTTCACCGACACGGTTGGTGTTCTCACATCATGGAACGCGGGTGTGCTGCTGATCACCCTCCGGACGGGTGAGACCGTCCCTATCGCGGAATCCGCGCTGGTCGCGGGCAAAGTGGTGCCCGCCGCGCCGGCCCGACGACGGGGTCCCGCGGCGAGCTTCGAGGAGCTCGCGCCGGTGGCAGCCCGCGCCTGGCCGCCCGTCGAGAGCGAAAGGCTCGGCGACTGGCTGCTGCGGGCCGCGTCCGGCTTCACCCGTCGGGCGAACTCGGTGCTGCCGCTCGGCGACCCGGGACTGCCGCTCGACGAGGCGCTGGCGCACGTGACCCGGTGGTACGGCGCACGGGGACTCCCGGCGTACATCCAGACGGCCACCGGGGCGGAAGGCACTCAGGAGCGGCTCTGTGCGGAGCTGGAGCAACGCGGCTGGATGCGCGAGGTCTCGGCCGAGCTGAGGATCGCCGCTCTCGCCCCGATCGGCGACCTCGACGCTGACGCTTCCGGGGTCCGGCTCCTGCGGGTCGCCGACGACGCCTGGCTCGCGCGGTACCAGCGAGCCAGGGACCACGGCGCGTCGGACATGAAGGCAGCCGGCCGTAAGGTGATCGCCAATGGTCCCTCGGTGTGGTTCGCGAGCGTGCCGCGCGGTACCGGCGAGTCGTCGGCCGCCATCGGCCGCTGCGTCGTCGACGGCCGCTGGGCGGGATTCATGGCTGTGGAGGTGGCCCCCGAGTACCGGCGGCAGGGGCTGGCCTCTGCCGTGATGGCCGCCCTCGCCCGGCGGGCCCTGGAGGAGGGCGCTTCCGCGTCGTGGCTCCAGGTCGAGTCGGACAACGCCGGTGCGCGAGCCCTGTACGACGGCATGGGCTTCGCCACGCACCACCACTACCACCACTTCCGGTCCCCGTAGACCGGGTCGCCTGGACGGGTACAGAGTTCGTATGCACGAGGAATCCGGCGGCCGACGGGATCAGTTCGCGGCCGAGGCCCGCGCCGAGCGGCCCGACCTCGCGCTGCTGTGCCTGCTGGTGGCTGCGGAGGCCGATCCCGCGCTCGGCGAGCGTGGGATCGACGAGGCCCAGATCGAACTGGACCGGCTCACAGGGCTGCTTCCCTTCGCCCCCGGCGCCCCGCGGGCCTGGGCCGCGGCGCTCGCCGAGCTGCTGGGCGTGCGCTGTGGCTTCCGGGGCTCCCCGGCCGACTACCAGCGGCTGGAGTCGTCGCTCCTCCACGAGGTGCTGCGGCGCCGTCGCGGTCTGCCGATCCTGCTGTCGGTCGTATGGATGGAGGTGGCCCGCCGGGCGGGCGCCCCGGTGTACGGGGTCGCCCTGCCCGGGCATTTCGTGATCGGCTTCGGCGACCCGGCGGCATCGGACCAGGTGCTGGCCGACCCGTTCGCCGGGGGCCGGCTGCTGACGGACGCGGACACGGACCTGCTGGTCGCCGGCGCGACTGGCGCCCCGCTGGACCCGGCGATGCTGGTCCCGGCCGAACCGCTGGAGATCCTGCTGCGGATCCTGAACAACATCCGGGCCTGGGCGGCGACCCGTCCGGAACGCTCCGACGTACAACTGTGGGCAGTGGACCTGGCGCTACTGCTTCCCGCGCATCCGGCCAGGCTGCGCTACGACCGCGCCCAGCTTCTCGTCCAGCGCGGCGAGTTCCTGACCGGTGCGGCGGAGCTCGACGCGTACGCGGAGGTGGTGGCCGCGGTGGACCCGGCCACGGCGGAAACCGTCCGCGGCCGGGCCCGGGCGGCCCGGGCGAGGCTGAACTGACCTCCGGGCCGATCCGAACGAGAGACCCTAGTCGGCGTTCGTCTCGATCACGCCGGTGCGTTCCGCGGGCGTCTTGCCGCGCAGGACCTTGCCCAGCACGCCGGCGACGTCCTGCGGAGTGACGGCGGTCTTGTCGCCGTTGCCACGCTGGATGAGGACCCCGTCGAAGACACTCCCGTACAGCTTCTTCAGCTCTTCGAGGTTGTAGGTCTCGACGAGCTTGCCGTCGACGGCCTTCATCCCGAGGAACTTCGGCAGCGACTTGGTCGGGCCGAACTGGATGGAGTTCCCGCCCGCCGACACCGTGACCAGCCCGGACATCGCGGGCTGCGCGAAGTCACGCATCGCCCGGTCGAGCTCGGCCTTGCCGATCGTCGGCTCCTTGGTGCTGACGGGCAGTTCGACCGGGCCGGACCTGCCGGTCGCGACCTGAGCGCGGTACGCGTCCTTCACCGAGATCATCGAGCGGCTGACGTCCAGCGACTGGCCCGACTTGCCCGGTACGGCGACGGCTTTGCCCGGCTCGAACCTGATCGTGCCCTCGGCGGCGGATCCGGAGACGCCGGCCAGGTCGGTCAGGGCGACCTCCAGCTTCTCGGCGTCGACCGGGATCACCGGTTGGGCGACGCGCTCGCCACCGAAGAGCGAGCTGATCACCGAGACCGGGTTGTAGTCGCTGCCCGCGGCGGCCCTTACGGTCTCCTGGCTGTCCAGCGAGAGCCCGGCCTTGTCCGGCTTGAGTTCCACCTGGTCGCCGCCGACCGTCAGTTGCATCGAAGCGGTGGCGCGCTTGCCGAACGCGGCGTCGAGCTTGCCGACCGCCTCCTCCTTCGTGCCTCCGCCGATGTCGACGCCGAGCACCGTGGTGCCCTTGGGGACTTCGGAGTGATTGAGCAGCAGGCCCGCGCCGTACGCGATGCCGAGCAGCCCGAAGGCGCCGACTCCGGCGAGCACCAGCTTGGACCGGCCCTTCTTCACCGGTGCGGACGCACGCGGCTCGGGGGCCGGCGCCGGGGCCGGAGCGAGGTCGGACCGCGCTCCGGTCGGCGGCCCGTCGAGCGGTGCCAGGTCGGGACGCGGGCCGCCGGTGTGAGTCGGCGGAGCGAACGGCGAGTGATGGGACGGCGGTACCGCGGGGATGCCGCTGGTCAGCGTGTCACCGGAGACATGGCCGTGGTCGGGCGGCGTGGGCGCGGGCCGCTGCGGGGTGAGTACGGCGGTGTCGTCGCTCATCCGCGGCGGGCCGGCCGGGACGTCGCCGCCCTGGCGGAAGGCGGGCGGGAGCAGCGGCATGTCGCCCGTGGCGGGTCCGGCGGTCGGCCCGGCGGGACCGGCGGCGGCACCGGGCGGCCGGAGACCCGGCCGCGGTGCGCCCGGCGGCGGCGCGAAGCCGCTGCCCGCGGGGCGCGGGGCGGTCCCCGCTCCCGGCGGCCCGGCTTGCCGGTTCTGCGCAGCCTGGCCGTTCTGGCCGGTCGGGCCACCCTGGCCGCCCTGCTGGGCGGCGTCCGAGAAGTAGGGAAGGTCGGGACGGGCAGCGCCACTGCCCCCTGGCGCAGCGGGAGCCTGCGCGCCCGCCGGTCCGGCCGGGGCATGCGCGCCCGCCGCTCCGGCCTGTCCCGCAACGTTCGTACGGGAGGCCGGGGCGGGGACGGTTGGCCCGGGCGCCGACTTCCGGGGGGCGAACCAGGCGCTCGCCCTCTCCTCGGGCTGCGGCTCCTCTGCCGGAGCTTCCTCCTGCTGAGGGGCCGCGGGCTCCGCTCCGGCCTCGGGCAGCTTGGTACTACCAGTGCGCTCACCGGCCCTGCCCGCCGCCGTCGCGTCCGAGTCCGCCATGGGCGTCCGCATCACCACGGGCGGGATCGGCCGCGAACCCGGGATGTTGATCCGGATCCGGGTGGTCAGCGTGGTCTCGGTCTTCTTCTCCTCGGGCTGCGGCTGAGCGGGCGCTTCGGCTCTCTCTTCCGGCGCGTCCGGTCCCGACGGGTGCAGCGACGGATACTGGCGGGTTCCGTACGGCGGCGTACCCGAGGGGTAGGCGGCTCCACCGCGCCCCTGGGGCCCGGAGGACGAACTGTCAGTTTCACGACTCAAGGCAGGTTCTCCCGGTTGGCTCCGCCGCCCGTCTTTGTCCGTGCGCGGGCAGCTCGGCGGCGCGCACCACCATACTGGCCGCTGCCGACACGCACCGGGCGACCGTCGGAAGGAGGCTTCCGACAGCCGTGCGGGCGTGCTGTTTTCGACAGCTGAAGTGGCACGTCACTTGCCAAGTCGGGCGTCCGGAACCGGTGGTTCCGAAAGACGCTGCAGGGTGGCGCACATCACAGCGGCGACGATTCCGCCCAGCAGGAAGGCATACGTACCCAGCCCTGCGGCAAAGATGAAGTCGCCCTCCGGACGCGTGGCCGAGAGCAGCAGAAACGACAGCATCCAGCCCGCGGCGCCCGCCAGCACCCCTGCGGGGCCGCCCGCGGCACGCCGCCCCGCGTAGAAGAAGGCGGTGGTCGCCAGCAGGACGAGCAGCAACCCGCCGGGAAACCAGGCTCCCTGGACGAGTGCCCCCGCCACGCCGACCGCCACTCCGATCATCACAAGCAGCAGATACAGCGCGATTCGGGCAGGGTTGAAGGCGGATGCCGACGAGGCGGGCGGCGTCACCGGACCACTCCGGCGAACAGATCGCTCTCACGCTCGCCGGCCGGGGCGCCGGGACGGCCGACGGCCAACTCGTAGTACTCGGCGGCGAAGAGTGGCTGCCCCAGGTCGTTCGAGAGCGCGAAGAACGGGCCGTCCACCGCGATCTGGGTGGCGTGGGCGCGCATCGCGGCCGCCTTGGCCTCCGCGTACGCCGCGCCGTCGATCTCCGCGGTGATCTGCTCGTCGTCCACCACGCCGGGCACATCGTCCGCCGAGGCGATCCCGGGGAAGGGAATGTCCTTGCCCGCCGCGCGCAGCCGGGCGAAGCCGGCCTCGACGACCGAACGCGGCACCCTGTTCCAGTAGGTCTTCGCGATCGTGTGCGGTGCGCCGAGGTCCCGGCGGTAGGCCGGCTCGGCGGCCAGCTCCGCGGCACGCATGGCCACGCGATGGGCCTGGATGTGGTCGGGGTGCCCGTAGCCGCCGTTCGGGTCGTACGTCACGAGCACCTGGGGCCGGCGTCTGCGGATCACGTCGACGAGGTACGCCGCCGCCTCGTCCACGTCCGCGTTCCAGAAGGCGCCTTCGCGGTGGTTCTGCGGAACGCCCATCATTCCGGAGTCACGGAAGCGGCCGGGGCCGCCGAGGAAGGAGTGGTCGGTGACGCCCAGCTCCTCCATCGCGGCGGCCAGTTCACCGATGCGGTGGGCGCCCAGGGTGTCGTCGCGGTCGGCGGCCAGCTGCGCGAGGTCGGGCGGGATGACCTCGCCCTCCTCGCCCAGGGTGCAGGTCACCAGGGTGACCTGGGCGCCCTCGTTCGCGTACTTGGCCATCGTGGCGCCGTTGTTGATCGACTCGTCGTCGGGGTGCGCGTGCACCAGAAGCAGACGACGGGCGGGAAGGTCCGTCATGCGGGACAGCCTACGAGCATGCGGCTAGAACTTGATGCCCCCGATCATCCCGGCGACGTTCGTGGTCAGTTCGCTGATGGTGGGCGCCACGGAGGAGCTGGCGAGATAGAACCCCAGCAGCATGCAGACCAGCGCGTGTCCGGCCTTCAGCCCGGCTTTCCGGACCAGCAGGAAGACGACGATCGCCAGCAGCACCACCGCCGAAATCGAGAGTGCCACGGCGGTTCACCTCCATATCCGGACGGCCTTCAGGGCAGCGTTCATGGGCAGGTTCATGGGCAGCCTGCATGTGCCAGGAGGTTCTTACCCACCTTGCGCTACGGATCATAACTATCCGTACCAACGCATTGTTCGGTGCACGGCAGCACGAGGGGCGCATGGCTCCGGGACAGCCCGCGGGAGAGCCCATAGGGTCGGATCATGACCTCCGGAGAGCTCTCGTTTCCCCGCCAGTACGCCAGGACTCAGCGGTTCACCCTGGGCGCCCCACGCGCGTTCACTGTCTCGCCGGACAGCGAGCGGGTCGTCTTCCTGCGCTCCGCCTCCGGTACCGATCGGGCGAATCTGCTCTGGGTGCTCGATCTCGCGGACGGCGGGCGGGAGCGCGTGGCCGCCGATCCCGCGGTACTGCTGGGCGGCGCGGACGAACAGCTGTCCGCCGAGGAGCGGGCCCGGCGCGAGCGCAGCCGCGAGGGATCCGCGGGCATCGTCGGCTATGCGGTGGACGAGGCGGCGGAGTTGGCGGCGTTCGCGCTGTCCGGACGGCTGTTCACCGCCGAACTCCGGGCAGGCACCGCGCGTGCACTGCCCGTGCCCGGCCCGGTCATCGACCCGCGCCCGTCACCGGACGGCCGGTACGTCGCGTACGTGGCGAAGGGCGCGCTGCGGGTGACCGCGGCGGAGTCCGGCGACAGCGGCGCCGGAGCCGGTGCCGGCGGGGCCGACCGAGCGCTCGCCGAGCCGGAGAGCGCCACCGTCTCGTACGGTCTTGCGGAGTTCATCGCCGCTGAGGAGATGGGCCGTTCGCGGGGGTTCTGGTGGTCGCCGGAGTCCGACCGTCTGCTGGTGTCCCGGGTCGACGACGCCGCCGTACAGCGCTGGTGGATCTCGAACCCGGCGTTCCCGGAGCGGGCGCCGGAGCAGGTCGCCTATCCCGCGGCGGGTACCGCCAACGCGGAGGTGCGGCTGTTCCTGTTCGGGCTGGAGGGCAGCCGTACGGAGGTGGTGTGGGACCGGGCCCGTCACCCCTACCTCGCGCGCGTGCACTGGTCGGCCGCGGGCGCGCCACTGCTGCTGGTGCAGTCCCGCGACCAGCGCAGCCAGCGCTATCTGGCGGTGGACACGGAGACCGGCGCGACGCGGCTGGTACACGCCGACGAGGATCCGGCATGGCTGGAGCTGAGTTCCGGGGTGCCCGCGTGGGCGCCGGACGGCCGGCTCGTCCGGATCGCCGACGAGGGCGGGGCGCGGGTGCTCGCGGTGGGCGACCGGCCGCTGACCGGGCCGCAGCTGCATGTGCGGGCGGTCCTGGACATCGGGGCCTCGGACGTGCTCGTCTCGGCGTCGGCGGGCGAGCGGGCAGAGGCACCGGAGACCGGTGAGATCCATGTGTACCGGGTCAACGAGCTCGGTATCGAGCGTGTGTCCGTCGCGGCCGGGGTCCATACGGCGGTGCGCTCCGGGCCGGTGACCGTTCTGGCGTCGGCGTCAACAGCGCACAGCGGCGCGGTCGTTCAGGTGCTGCGCGAGGGCAGGCAGGTCGCGGTCGTCGCCTCGTACGCGGAAGAACCGGCACTGCGGGCAGGTGTGAAGCTCACTGAGGGGGGCGCACGGCGGATTCCGTGCGCCGTGCTGCTCCCCACGCAGTACACGGACGCGGACGGACTACTGCCGGTACTGCTGGACCCGTACGGAGGACCGCACGGCCAGCGGGTCGTCGCCGCGCACAACCCGCATCTCACCTCCCAGTGGTTCGCCGACCAGGGTTTCGCGGTGGTCGTGGCCGACGGGCGGGGTTCTCCGGGCCGCTCGCCCGCCTGGGAGAAGGCGATCAAGGACAACTTCACGCTGAGCCTCGACGACCAGATCGAGGCACTCCACGGCCTCGCCGGCCACTTCCCGCTGGACCTCGACAGGGTCGCGATCCGCGGCTGGTCGTACGGCGGCTATCTGGCCGCGCTCGCCGTACTGCGCCGTCCGGACGTCTTCCACGCCGCGGTCGCGGGCGCCCCGGTCACCGACTGGCGGCTGTACGACACTCACTACACCGAGCGGTATCTCGGCGAACCGGGCGAGCGGCCCGAGGTGTACGACGCGAGCTCGCTGCTCGCCGGGGACGGCCGGCTCTCCGCTGCGGCGGACGCGACCCGACCGCTGATGATCATCCATGGTCTGGCCGATGACAATGTGGTGATGGCCCACACACTGCGGCTCTCCTCGGCCCTGCTCGCCTCGGGCCGCCCCCATGAGGTGCTTCCGCTGACGGGTGTCACCCATATGACACCGCAGGAAGAAGTCGCCGAGAACCTGCTCCTGCTCCAAGTGGACTTCCTCAAGCGGTCACTGGCGCACTGACCCGCCACCGGACCCCGAGGGCCGGGCGACCGGCCGGGACACATGGTGTGCCCCGGCCGGCCTACGGCACCCGCACGGCCGTACGCTGTCCAGACTGACGCGTTCGTATATCGGAGCTGCGACAGCCGAGTTGCCTGCGTGTTAACGAAGTTGATGGGCATTTATAGGTCTATGTCGTCACACAGAAAGCGCTGTCAAGCACGACGTCACGTCGATCTGCACAACCTTCGCTCAAGATGTCACCCAGCGGGGCGTCTTCCCCTGCCGGGCTCTTGACTGGCGTAGACCTCCATTGCCACAGTCCGCTCATCCCGCGGCATTCACGGAGGCCGGCGGCGGGCTCCGGGAACCGTGATCTTCGGGGGCGCGAGTAGCGATGACGAGTCCGTCTCAGGCCGCAGCACAGGGAGTCGACGCCACCTCCGCTGTTCCTGACACCTCGTCGGGTCCGGTCGGCAAGTATTCCGAGCAGCTCGCCGGGAGGTCCCCCGGGCAGCTGGCCTGGCTCCGTTTCAGGCGCGACCGTACCGGCGTGATCTCCGCGTACGTCGTGCTGTTCTTCTTCCTCGTGGCGGCCCTGGCACCGTTGATCGGCTGGCTGTACGGAAAGGATCCGTACACGACCTACGGCCTGGACCGCCCGGAGCTGCTGGATCCGGTCACCAGCTACCCGATGAAGCCGAACGGCGGTATCGACGGCGAGTTCTGGTTCGGCATCGAGCCCAAACTCGGCCGCGACGTCCTGATGCAGCTGGTGTACGGAATCCGCACCTCGCTGCTGATCGGCCTGGCCGCCACGGTGCTGTCGACGCTCACCGGAATCATCATCGGTGTGACGGCCGGCTATCTGGGCGGCCGTACCGACTACTTCCTGGGCCGCTTCATCGACCTGCTGCTCTCCTTCCCGCAGCAGCTCTTCTTCGTCGCCTTCATGCCGGTGGTCACCGCTCTCTTCGTAAGCCCGCAGAAGGAGACGCCGACCTACTTCCGGGTCACGGCGCTGGTCATGGTGCTGTGGCTGCTCGGCTGGATGACCCTGGCCCGGCTGCTGCGGGCCCAGGTTCTCGGCCTCCGGGAACGGGAGTTCATCGAAGCCGCCAAGGTCACCGGCGCACCGCCGTGGCGGATCATCAGAAAGGAGCTGCTGCCCAACCTCACCACCCCGATCCTCGTGCAGTCCACGCTGATGCTGCCGAACTTCGTGACGCTGGAGGCCGGTCTGTCCTTCCTCGGCGTCGGTCTGGTGGAGCCGACCCCCGACTGGGGGCGGATGTTCGCGAACGGCGCCGACTTCTACGAGGGCGACATCACGTACATGTTCTTCCCCGGCATCGCCATGGTGATCTTCGTGGTCGCCTTCAACCTGCTCGGGGACTCGGTCCGGGACGCCATCGACCCGAAGACCAGACGTTGACGCAGGGCCAGAAGTGTTCCGTCCGACGAGGCAGGTGCATTCACAACCATGACGTCCAACATTCTGCGCAGAGTACGGATTTCCGTGATTGCCGTGGCCGGGGGTGCGCTCGCGCTCTCCGCGTGCAGCAGTGGCGGCGGTGGCGACGGCAAGGACGAACAGAGCAAGGAGCCGAAGCTCGAGCAGCAGTCGATCACCATCGGGACCGCGGCCGACTCCACCGGCCCCGCACCCGACCTGGCCGGCGCCAAGCCGGGGGGCACGGTCAGTGTCCTGCAGCGCGACGCCTTCGAGCACCTCGACCCGGGCCAGATCTATGTCAGCGATGAGCTGATCATGCAGACGCTCTACAACCGCACGCTCACCACCTACAAGGTCGACGACAAGACCGGGAAGGTGACGCTGGTCGGCGACCTCGCCACGGACACCGGCAAGCCGTCCGACGGCGGCAGGACCTGGACGTACACCCTGAAGGACGGCCTGAAGTTCGAGGACGGCACGCCGATCACCTCGAAGGACGTCCGGCACGGGATCGAGCGTCTGTACGCGAAGTACCAGACCAACGGCCCGACCTACCTCCAGCAATGGCTGTCCGGGGCCGGCCAGGAGTACCGCAAGGCACTGCCCGACGGCCCGTACGGCGGAAAGCACCTGCCGGACAGCGTGCTCGCGACGCCGGACGACAAGACGATCGTGCTGAAGTTCGGCCAGCCGCGCGCCGAGGTGCCGTTCGCGGTCGCCATGCCGAACATCACGGCTGTACCGGCGGCCAAGGACACCAAGGAGAAGTACGACAAGGCCCCGCTCGCCTCCGGCCCGTACAAGGTGCAGAACTTCAAGCCGGGCAAGAGCGTCGAGTTCGTCAAGAACGAGAACTGGGACCCCAGGACGGACGCTGTGCGCCATCAGTACGTCGACAGTTTCCAGGTGTCGTTCGGGCACCAGTGGGTCGACTCCACCCGCCGCCTCCTCGCCGACAAGGGCGCGGACAGGACCGGCATGACCTGGACCAACGCCGTCGACCCGTCACAGATCTCCACGGTCCTGGCGAACAAGGGGGCGACGCCGCGCACGTTCACCAGGACCCAGCCGTACGTCGACGTCGTCAGCTTCAACATGGACCGGATCAAGGACAAGCGGATCCGTGAGGCGCTGGCCTGGGCCTGGCCGTCCGGGCAGGTCCTCCAGCAGTACGGCGGTCCGAAGGCCGGTGAGGTCGCCGGATCGCTGGTCGGCCCGACGCTCAAGGGTTACAAGGACTTCGACCCCTTCGGGAAGAAGAAGTACCCGGCGGGCAATCCGGAGAAGGCGAAGGCGCTGCTGAAGGAGGCGGGCGCGGAAGGCAGGACGATCGTCTACGCGTACGCCAACACCGGGCCCGCGCAGAACGCCGCGGTGGTCGTGGAACGGGCGCTGGAGAAGGCCGGCTTCCAGGTGGAGAAGAAGGAGATCGACTCCTCCACGTACTACACGCAGATCGGCAAGGTGAAGAACCTGTTCGACGCCTACCGCTCCTCGTGGGGTGCCGACTGGCCATCCGCGTCGACGGTCGTTCCGCCGCTGTACGACGGCAAGAACGTCTACGACGACTCGGCGAACTACTCGCACCTGAACTCGAAGACCGTCAACGCCGAGATCGCGCGCGTGGAGAAGATCGGCGACATCGACCAGGCAGGCGACGAGTGGGTGAAGGTCTCCGAGAAGATCCTCACCGACGAGGTGCCGCAGGTGCCCCTCTTCTTCAACCGGCTGTACACGCTCTGGGGCTCCGGCCTCGGCGGTGTGAAGTGGCACGAGCCGTACGGCGCAGTGGACCCGACCGCGGTCTTTGTGAAGTAGCGCGCCGGAAAAACCCAGCAGGTCCCCGCCCGGCCCTCTCGAGCCGGGCCGGGCGGGGGCCCCTCCCGGAAGACCGCGGACCCATGCTGAGATTCCTCACCCGCCGAACTCTCGGCGCCCTCGTGATCCTGCTGGTGATCAGCGCGGTCACCTTCTTCCTCTTCTTCGCGCTGCCCGCCGAACCCGCGCGGCTCGCCTGCGGAAAGAACTGCGACCCCGCGGCGCTCAGAATCATCAATGAGAACCTCGGCCTCGACCGGCCGGTGCCGGTGCAGTACTGGAACTTCATGGTGGGGATCTTCGCGGGCCGGGACTTCGCCGTCGGGCACTGCGACGCACCGTGCTTCGGCTACTCCTTCGTCAGCCAGGAGCCGGTCTGGGCCACGATCGTCGACCGCTTCCCGACCACCCTCTCGCTCGCGATCGGCGGCGCGGCCGTCTTTCTGACCGTCGGCGTCGGTATCGGCCTGCTCGCCGCCGCCCGCCGCGGCACCTGGCTCGACAAGCTCTTCAGCTCACTCTCGCTGCTCGGCTCGTCGATGCAGATCTACTTCGTCGGTGTGCTCTGTCTCGCCCTCTTCGTCAGCAATCTCGGGATCATGGACCAGCCCGCCTACCACTCCTTCACCGAGAATCCGGGCAAGTGGTTCGCGGGCATGCTGCTCCCCTGGCTCGTCCTCTCCATGATCTTCATCGCCAACTACAGCCGTCTGACCCGCTCCCTGATGGTCGAGCAGCTTCAGGAGGAGCACGTCAGGGCGGCGCAGGCCAAGGGCATGGCCCGCCGTACGGTCTTCTTCCGCTACGCGATGCGCGGCGCGGTCGCCCCGGTCATCACCATCTTCGGCATGGACCTGGGATCGCTCTTCGGCGGCGCCATGATCACCGAGTACACGTTCACGCTGCACGGCATCGGCCGCCTCGCCGTCGAATCCGTACAGCTCACCGACCTGCCGATGCTGATGGGCGTGATGTTGGTCAGCGCCACGGCGATCGTCTTCTTCAACATCGTCGTGGACGCCGTGTATGCCCTGCTCGACCCGCGCGTGCGTCTGGCTTAGGAGTACGGGAGTGACCATCCTGACCAAGACCGAGAGCGCCCCGCCCGCACCCGGCGGCGGCGCCTTTCTCTCCGTCCGCGACCTGTACGTCCATTTCTCGACGGAGGACGGCACGGTCAAAGCCGTCGACGGGCTCTCCTTCGACGTGGAGCGCGGCCGTACGCTGGGCATCGTCGGAGAATCCGGCTCCGGAAAGTCCGTGACCAGCCTCTCCGTGCTGGGGCTGCACGACCCGCACAGCACGCGGACCCGCGGCGAGATCGTCCTCGACGGCCAGGAGATGACCGGGGCGGACGAGCGGACGCTCGGCCGGCTGCGCGGCAACAAGGTCGCCATGATCTTCCAGGACGCGCTGACGGCGCTCTCGCCGTACTACACGATCGGCCGGCAGATCTCCGAGCCGTACCGCAAGCACACCGGGGCTTCGAAGAAGGAGGCCTGGTCGCGGGCGGTGCAGATGCTGGAGAAAGTCGGCATTCCGCAGCCGAAGCTGCGGGCGCACGACTACCCGCACCAGTTCAGCGGGGGTATGCGGCAGCGCGCGATGATCGCGATGGCCCTGGTCTGCAATCCGGAACTGCTGATCGCTGACGAGCCGACCACCGCGCTCGACGTCACCGTGCAGGCGCAGATCCTCGACCTGCTGCGAGATCTGCAGCAGGAGTACGGCTCGGCGATCATCCTCATCACCCACGACCTGGGCGTGGTCGCCAACACGGCGGACGACCTGCTGGTGATGTACGCCGGCCGGGCGGTCGAGCGCGGTGCGGTGCGTGAGGTGCTGAGCGCGCCGCAGCACCCGTACACCTGGGGCCTGCTGACCTCCATGCCGCGGCTGGCCTCGGACACGAGCGAACCCCTCACCCCGATCCCGGGCACGCCGCCGAGCCTGCTCGCACCACCACCCGGCTGCCCGTTCCATCCGCGCTGCGGCCTGGTCGCGGACGTCGGCGGGACGCGCTGTGCGGACGAGCGCCCGGAGATCTCCGAGGGGCGGGGATCCGCCTGCCACCTCACACCCGACCAGAAGCGCACGCTCTTCATCGAGCAGATCAAGCCCCGTCTGGGCCAGGGAGATTGACACCATGAACAACGACGTCACCCTCCCCGCCCCGCGCGACGAAGTCCCCCACGACGGGGCCGCTGCGGGTCCCGGCGAGGTCCTGCTCATTGCCACCGGTCTGACGAAGCACTTCCCGATTCTGGCGGGCTTTCCCTTCAAGCGGCGGGTCGGCGCGGTGCAGGCGGTCGACGGAGTCGACCTGACCGTACGGGCGGGCGAAAGCTTCGGCCTGGTCGGGGAGTCGGGGTGCGGCAAGTCGACAACGGGTCGGCTGCTGACCCGGCTGCTGGAACCGACCTCCGGACGGATCACGTACCGAGGACAGGACATCACCCACGCGAGCCGCAAGCAGCTCGCGCCCGTCCGCTCCGAGATCCAGATGATCTTCCAGGACCCTTACTCGTCGCTCAACCCCCGGCAGACGGTCGGCAAGATCATCGCGGGCCCGATGGAAATCAACGGCATCAATCCGCCGGGCGGCCACGAGCAGCGCGTCCGCGAGCTCCTCGACATCGTCGGCCTCAACCCGGAGCACTTCAACCGCTTCCCGCACGAGTTCTCCGGCGGCCAGCGCCAGCGCATCGGTGTGGCCAGAGCCCTGGCCCTGCAACCCAGACTCATCGTCGCCGACGAGCCGGTCTCGGCGCTGGACGTCTCCATCCAGGCGCAGGTCGTCAACCTCCTCCAGCGGCTCCAGCGGGAGATGGGCATCGCCTTCCTCTTCATCGCCCACGACCTCGCGGTGGTACGGCACTTCTCGCAGCGGGTCGCGGTGATGTACCTCGGCAAGGTGGTGGAGACCGGCGACCGCACCTCGATCTACACCCGCCCCCGCCACCCGTACACCCACGCCCTGCTCTCGGCGGTCCCGGAGGCAACGCCGGGTGGGGAGTCCGCACCGCACGAACGCATCCGCCTGGCCGGCGACGTCCCGTCCCCGGTCCACCCGCCTTCGGGCTGCCGCTTCCGTACCCGGTGCTGGAAGGCGCAGGACGAGTGCGCGGCGGAAGAACCGCCGCTGGTACGGATCGAGGGCAACGCGGAGGGGCATCTGACGGCGTGCCACTTCCCGGAGGAACCGACGACGGCGGCCCGGGGGAAGGACGTGATCCTGGACCCGGCCCTACGGGGCCTGGAGGGCGAGGAGTAGACGGCGTCACCCGCGTGCCCGGGGCCGGTCGCGGCAGACGCGCCGCCCGAGAGTCCCTCCCAGCATCTTCCCGGCAGTCCGACCAGTCGGTACGTTGCATGCCAGCCGAACCGCGCTGAGGCGACGACGGAGGGACTCCCATGACACAGCCCGTGCCGCAGATCGAAGGCCACTGCGACGAACGCTTCTCTGCCGTGCGTGATGCGTTCGAGGCGAACTTCCGTGAGCGCGCCGAACTGGGTGCGGCGGTGTGCGTGCAGGTCGGCGGCGAGACCGTGGTCGACCTGTGGGGCGGCTGGGCCGACGCTGCGCGCAGCCGGGCGTGGGAGCGGGAGACCCTGGTCAACGTGTGGTCGACAACGAAGGGTGCGACCGCACTGTGCGCGCATCTGCTCGCCGACCGCGGGCTGCTCGATCTGGACGCGCCGGTTGCCACGTACTGGCCGGAGTTCGCGGCGGCCGGCAAGGACTCCATCCCCGTACGCCACCTCCTTTCCCACCGGGCAGGCCTGGCGGGACTGCGCGAGGCGCACACGCTCGCCGACCTCTACGACTGGGAACTGACCACCGCACGGCTGGCGGCGACCGAGCCGTGGTGGGAGCCGGGCACGCGGTCCGGCTACCACGCCATGACGTACGGCTTCCTGGTGGGCGAGGTGATCCGGCGGATCACGGGCCTGCCTCCCGGCGAGTTCCTGCACCAGGAGGTCACCGGGCCGCTCGGCATCGACTTCACCATCGGCCTGCCGGAGAAGGAAGCCGGACGCGCGGCCGAGCTCGTACACCCGCCGGTCGCGGAGGCGAGCGAACAGGCCGCGATCTTCACCCAGTTGCAGCCTGCGGCGATCGCGGCCCTGGCCAACCCCCTGGTCGGCGCCGCCGAGGCCAACAGCCCGGAGTGGCGGGCGGCCCAGATCCCGGCCGCCAACGGCCACGGGACGGCCCGGGCGGTCGCCGAGCTGTACGGCGTCTTCGCCCAGCGGGGCACGGCCGGCGGCCGGCGGCTCCTCTCCCCGGAGGCCGCCGAACAGGCTCGCGAGGGTCAAGGCGCATGCCGGGACCTGGTCCTGGGCGCGGGCTTCGCCCACGAGACGGAGGTTGCCCTGGGCCTCTGGCTCAGCGGCCCGAACGCCTCCTACGGCCCCAACCCCAGGGCCTTCGGCCACGACGGCTTCGGCGGCTCATGCGGCCTGGCGGACCCGGAGGCGAGAGTCGGCATGGGGTACGTGATGAACCGCATGGGCCCGCACATCGCGGACGACCCGCGCAAGATGGCCCTGGTCGATGCGGTGTACAGCGCGCTCTAACTTGTCGGTGTGGCCGCACTCGGAGCACTGCTGCGAGGTGTAGGCCGGATCGACGAAGACCACGGGCACGTCGGCCCGCTTGGCCTTATAGACGATGAAGTCTCCGAGCTGGGCGAAGGCCCAGGAGTGGAGTGTGACCCGTTGGGGCTTGCGGAGCCGTACCCTCTGCCGGATTCCAGCAACGCCACAAACTCCGGCCACGCGCGTTTCTCGGCATCGGTCGGATCGGTGGGGGCCGGCGCAGCGCCCGCCGACTCCACCACATCCGCCAGACGTATGCCGTCCCCGTTCGAAATCACGCGAGAAGGATCACACGCACCGGTTCACGATCGCAACGACAGTTCGCTCAGGGCGACTTCGCCGTCGGATCAGTGACTTCCGGACCCGGGTTCTGCGGGCCCCGTTCACCCGGCCCCGGCCCCGGCCCCAACTCCCCCGGCACCACATGTTTCTCCTCCGCGAAGTGGCACGCAGAGTCGTGGTGTGCCGGGCCCTGCGTCAGGCGGAACACCGCCGGCACCGCCAGCAGCGGTACCTCCAGCGCGCAGCGCTCCTGGGCCTTCCAGCAGCGCGTACGGAAGCGGCAGCCCGAAGGGATGTTCGCCGGGGACGGGACGTCGCCCGTGAGGATGATCCGTTCGCGGTGTTCCCGGGCGGCCGGGTCCGGGACCGGCACGGCCGAGAGCAGGGCCTGGGTGTACGGATGGGTCGGGTGCTCGTAGATCTGCTCGTCCGTGCCCATCTCGATGATGCGGCCGAGGTACATCACGCCCACCCGGTCGGAGATGTGCCGGACGATCGACAGGTCGTGGGCGATGAAGACGTACGAGAGGTCGAAGTCGTTCTGCAGCCGGTCGAGCAGGTTGATCACCTGGGCCTGGACAGAGACGTCGAGGGCGGACACCGGCTCGTCCGCCACGATGATCTCCGGCCGGAGGGCCAGCCCCCGCGCGATGCCGATGCGCTGGCGCTGGCCGCCGGAGAACTGGTGCGGATACCGGTTGATGTACTCCGGGTTGAGGCCGACCACGTCCAGCAGGTCCTGGACCTTCCGTCGCCGGTCGCCCTTCGGGGCCACCTCCGGATGGATCTCGTACGGCTCGCCGATGATGTCGCCCACCGTCATACGGGGGTTCAGCGAGGTGTAGGGGTCCTGGAACACCATCTGGATGTTCCGCCTGACCGCCTTCAGGGCGCGCCCGGACAGCTTGGTGACGTCCTCGCCCCTGTACCTGATGGCTCCTGCCGTCGGCCGTTCCAGGTTGACCAGCATCTTCGCGACCGTCGACTTGCCGCAGCCCGACTCACCGACGATGCCGAGCGTTTCGCCCCGGCCCAGATCGAAGTCGACCCCGTCGACCGCCTTGACCGCGCCGATCTGCTTCTTGAAGAGAATCCCTTGAGTGAGCGGGAAGTGTTTGACCAGGCCGCGCACTTCGAGAATCGCCTCAGCCATGGAGGCACTCCTTCCAGAAGTGGCACGCGCTCCGCCGCTCTTCCGACACGACGTACAGCGGAGGAACGTCCGTCCGGCACATGTCCTGCGCCATCGGACAGCGCGGATTGAAGGCGCAGCCGGGCGGGATGTTCATCAGGTTGGGCGGCAGGCCCTTGATCGCGTACAGCTCCTGGCCCTTCTGGTCCAGGCGCGGGATCGAGTCGAGCAGACCCCGGGTGTACGGGTGGGCAGGAGCCTTGTAGATCTCGTGCACCGGGGCGGTCTCCACGATCCGGCCCGCGTACATGACCGCGATCTTGTCCGCGACGTCGGCGACGACGCCCAGGTCGTGCGTGATCAGGATCAGACCCATGTTGAGTTCGCGCTGGAGTTCCGCGAGGAGATCCATGACCTGCGCCTGGACGGTCACGTCGAGCGCGGTGGTGGGCTCGTCCGCGATGATCAGGGCCGGCTCCAGGGCGAGCGCCATGGCGATCATGATGCGCTGTCGCATGCCACCGGAGAACTGGTGCGGATAGTCCCCGACCCGCTCCTTCGCCGCCGGGATGCGCACCCGGTCCATCAGCTCGATCGCCTTGGCCCGGGCGTCCTTGCGGGACAGTCCCTGGTGGACGGTGAACATCTCGCCGAGCTGCGCGCCGACGCTGAGTACCGGGTTCAGCGACGACAGGGCGTCCTGGAAGATCATCGCCATGCCGACGCCCCGGATCCTGCGCCGTTCTTCCTCTCGGAGGGTCAGCAGGTCGCGGCCCCGGAACAGGATTTCACCGCCGGTGATCCGGCCGGGCGGCATGTCGAGGATGCCCATGACCGCCTGCGCCGTGACGGACTTGCCGGAGCCGGACTCCCCCAGCACGGCGAGCGTCTCGCCCTCGTGCACGGAGTAGTTGACCCCGTTGACGGCCTTGGCGACACCGTCACGGGTACGGAACTCCACGTGGAGGTCGCGTACTTCGAGCAGACTGCTGCCCCTGCCGCCGGCCGTACCGTTCACCGGGACCTCACCTCAGCTTCGGGTCGAGGGCGTCGCGCACGGCGTCGCCGAGCATGATGAACGCGAGGACGGTGATCGCGAGCGCGCCCGCCGGCCAGAGCAGCATGTGCGGGGCGTTGCGGATGTACGCCGACGCCGAGGAGATGTCGATGCCCCAGGAGACGGCCGGCGGCTTCAGTCCGACACCGAGGTACGACAGGGTGGCCTCCAGCGAGATGTACGTACCGAGGGCGATGGTCGCGACGACGATGACCGGGGCCACCGCGTTGGGCGCGATGTGCCGCAGCAGCAGTCGGGAGTTGCCGGCGCCCAGCGCCCGCGCCGCCTGCACGTAGTCGTTCTGCTTGGCGGTGATGACGGAGCCGCGGCCGATACGGGCGATCTGCGGCCAGCCGAGCAGCACGATGAAGCCGATGACCGGCCAGACCGTGGTGCTGGTGATGACGGAGAGGAAGACCAGGCCGCCGAGGACGACCGGGATCCCGAAGAAGACGTCGGTGATGCGGGACAGTACGGAGTCCCACCAGCCGCCGAAGAAGCCGGCCAGCCCGCCGAGCACACTGCCGAGCAGTGCGACGCCGGCAGTGGCGCAGACGCCCACGGTCACCGAAGCCCGGGCGCCGTAGACCGTACGCGTGTAGACGTCGCAGCCCTGGCCGTTGAAGCCGAAGGGGTGGCCGGGCTGGGAGCCCTCCTGGGCCTTGCTGAGGTCGCACTGCAGCGGATTGCCGTCGGCGATCAGGGAGGGCCAGATCGAGATGATCACCAGGAAGACGATGATCAGGCCGGAGACGATGAAGACGGGGTTGCGGCGCAGGTCACGCCAGGCGTCCGACCAGAGGCTCCGCGCCCTTTCTCCGGCCCCGGAGGCCCCGGACGGTCCGCCGACCGGCCCGCCGTCCGCCAAGTCGCCCGCCACGCCTTCCGGCCCGCCGTCGGGCCCGGGGCGCCTCTCCAGCGTCTCGGCCTCGGAGGTGGCCAGGTCCATCGCGCCGCCCATGCCCGTGGGTGCGATCGCTCCGTCGTCGAATCGGTCGGGGGGCTGCTCAGGCATACCGGATCCTCGGGTCGAGAACGGCGTACAAGAGGTCGACGACCAGGTTGGCCACCAGGAAGACCAGCACGAGTACGGTCACGAAGCCGACCACCGTCTGCGAGCTCTGCCGCAGGATGCCCTGGTAGAGCTGGTAGCCGACGCCGTGGATGTTGAAGATCCGCTCGGTGACGATCGCCCCGCCCATCAGCGCGCCGATGTCGGTGCCGATGAAGGTGACCACGGGGATCAGCGAGTTGCGCAGCAGGTGCCTGCTGATCACCCGGCGCCGGGGCAGGCCCTTGGCGACAGCCGTACGGACATAGTCGGCGCGGGCGTTCTCGGCGACCGAGGTGCGGGTGAGCCGGATGACGTACGCCAGGGACACCGAGGCGAGCACCAGGCCGGGGACGATCAGTTCGTCGAAGGTGGCCTCGCTGGAGACCGAGGGCTTGATGACGCCCCACTCCACACCGAGCAGCAGTTGCAGCAACAGGCCCGTGACGAAGGTGGGGATCGAGATGACGACGAGGGTCAGGAGCAGTACGCCGGTGTCCACCGGGCGGCCGCGCCGCAGGCCCGTCACCACGCCCAGGCAGATGCCGATGACGATCTCGAAAGCGATCGCGACGACGGTGAGCCGGATGGTGACCGGGAACGAGTCGGCCATCAGCTCGGTGACCTTCTGACCGTTGAACGCGGTGCCGAAGTCGCCGGTGAACACGTTCCCCATGTAGGTCAGGTACTGCTGCCACACGGGCTTGTCGAGGCCGAATTCCTTGCGGAGCTGAGCTGCGGTCGCGGGGTCGCACTGCCTGTCGCCGCAGAGGCCCGCGATGGGATCGCCCATCACGTTCACCATCAGGAAGATCAGCAGGGTGGCGCCGAAGAAGACCGGGATCATCTGCAGCAGCCGCCGGATCACATAACGTCCCATCAGACCTTCTCGAAGGGGCTCGAAGGCGCGGAGCGCCGTGGTTCAGTCGGTGCCCTGCCCACGGGCAGCGGTCGGGGCTTGGCCGTCCCGAGTGTCCTCGGACCTGGGGTTCCGAGGGGTCGTTGAAGAGCTGCGGCCCGGCGCCGGGGATGGCGCCGGCCGTCCGGTTTCCGCCGTCCCACCTCCGCCGTCAGTTGACCTTGATCTCGTTGTACACAGGGACGCTGAACTGATCGAGGGCCACGTTCGAGAGCCGCTCCGTGTAGCCGGCGCTGCCGTTCTGGTACCAGAGCGGGATGGCGCCCATGTCCTCGGCGAGGACCCTCTCCGCGTCCTGGAACTTGACGACCGCCTTGGCGGTGTCGGTCTCGGCATTGGCCTCGTTGATGAGCTTGTCGAATTCCGGGTTGCTCCACTTGCCGTCGTTGGACGAGGCGTTGGTGTAGTAGAGCGGCTGCAGGAAGTTCTGGATGAGCGGGTAGTCCATCTGCCAGCCGGCCCGGAACGGGCCCGCCATCTTGCGCTGCGTGATCTGGTTGCGGTAGTCGGCGAACGTCCCGACCGGGTTGCCCACGCAGGCGCGGTCGTTGCCGAGCGCGTTGTTGATGCTGTTGCAGACCGCGTCGACCCACTCCCTGTGGGAGCCGGTGTCCGCGTTGAACGTGATCGTCAGGCGGCCGCCGGGGATGCCGCCGCCCTCCGCGATCAGCTTCTTCGCCTCGGCCGCGTTGTAGTCGCACGCGTCACCGCACAGGCCCTCCTTGAAGCCGCCGTCCGCGCCGAGAACCGGGGACGTCCAGTCGCTCGCCGGGGTGCGGGTCTTCTGGAAGATCGTGTCGGTGATCTGCTCCCGGTTGATCGCCATGGACAGTCCCCTGCGGACCTTCTCGACGCCCGGCTTCTTCCACGCCGGGTTGTAGTAGGGGAAGGCGAGCGTCTGGATGATGCCGGCCGGGGTGTTGATGTAACGGTCGCCGAGATCGGCCTGCACGTTCTTGAGCTGCGCGGCCGGCACGTCGTCGACGAGGTCGAGGTTTCCGGCCGTCAGGTCGGTGTAGGCGGTGTTGTTGTCGGTGTAGACCTTGAGGTCCACCCCGGCGTTCTGCGCCTTGTCGTCGCCCGGGTACCCCTCCCACTTGCGCAGGCTCATCCGGGAGCCCTTGGTGTAGGACTGAACGGCGTACGGGCCATTGCCGATCGGCTTGGAGAGCCAGGCCTCGTGGTCGTCGAAGAAGGCCCTGGGCAGCGGCGCGAAGGCGGGGTAGCCGAGGGTGTCGGGCCACGTGGAGAACTTCTGCGTCAGCTTGACCGTGAAGGTCTTGTCGTCGATCGCCTTGAGACCGGAGAGCGTCTCGGCGGTGGGCTCGCCGGACTCCGGGTGAACCTTGTCGTAGCCCTCGATGTAGCCGAAGAAGTAGGCGTTGCGCTGGTTGTTCTTGAGGTGGGCCCCGTAGTTCCAGGCGTCCACGAAGGACTGTGCGGTGACCTTCTCGCCGTTGCTGAAGGTCCAGCCGTCCTTCAGGGTGACGGTGAAGTTCTGCGAGTCGGTGGTCTCGATCTTCTCGGCGAGCATGTTCTTCGCCTCGCCGGTCCTGGGGTCGTACTCCTTGAGACCGCGGAAGATCATGTAGAGGACCTTGCCGCCCTGCACCTCGTTGGTGTTCGCCGGCTCCAGCGGGTTCTGCGGGTCCCCCCAGGAGGAGCTCAGTACTCCCGCGCCGCCGCTCCCACTGCCGCCGTTGCCGCCGCAGGCCGTCGCCACGAGCGAGACGGCCAGCGCGCATGCGGCCAGCTTGGCGTGCGTGGCTCGGCGCATGGAGTGCCTCCTCAGGGTCCCAAGTCTCACTTAGGCCCACATACCACCCCAAAATTGCCGAGATCGCACGTTATTGACTGCCCTACGGCGCGTCCCAGGTTTCCGGCGCGTCCAGCGTCACCTCCCAGGTGTCCACCGCGAAGTGCAGCCGCATTCCGTGCGCCTCGTAGAGCCGCAGCGCGCCCGTCTCGTTGAGCGTGTCCACGCCGAGCCCGAGGGTGTCCCGGCCCCGGGCCGCGTACACCCCGAAGGCGTGCCGCAGCAGGTATCCGCCCAGTCCCCGGCCGCGGACCTCCTTCCGTACGCCGATGTTGCGTACCCAGGCCATCGCCGCCCGGTCGTCCCTGCTCAACAGTGCGGCGACGTCGCCGCTCCCCTCCAGAGAAGCGATCCACACCAGGGACCAGTCCAGCCGCGCCGCGTCGAGGTCGTCGAGCCACTGCTCGTACGTACGGCGCTGGTGGTCGAAGTGCTCGGCAAACGTCTCCTCGAGCAGGGCGTGCGCGAGCCGTCGGTCCGCCTCGTCCGTACAGTCCCGCAGGGTGACGCCGGCGGGGGGCTCGGGCATCGCGTCCTTCGCGGAGAGCGCCCGCGCCATCACCTGGTAGCGGCGCACCCGCTGCCAGCCGCGGCGTTCGAGTACCGCGGTGTCCATCGTCGGCCGGGCGTTCAGGTTGAGGTGGACGACCGCACGCCCCGCGCCGTTGGCGGCCGCCTTGCCCCGCGCCCGGGCCTCCATCAGACCGAGCAGCCGCTCGCCCGCGGCCTGATGGTCCGGCAGGACGTAGTGGTCGGTGTCGATGCGCTCGGCGCCCGAGTCGTCCCAGAGCAGCCCGTACGCGACGAGCTTTCCGTCCTCGAACGCCAGCCAGGAGTTGCCGGCGAGGTCGGCCTCCGGGTGGGAGAGGTCGGCCTCGACGCTGTGCAGATCGGTCTCGGGCCGGCCGATCTCGATGGTGTCGATTTCGTTGAGCAGCCCGCAGATCTCCCGCGCGTCCCCCGGCCCGGCGGGCCGTACGGTCAGCATGCGTAAACCGCGACGGTCTCGTCGCCCTCGGTCCCGGCGGTTGCGGTGAAGCCCGGAGCGCCGTGGAGGCGGGCCGCGTCCGTGTCGGGGCTCTCGTACGACAGCATTCCGAAGTTCATCGGGCCACTGTCGGGCGACGACGGCATTGCTTGCAAGCCGGTTTCGCGGCGTCCGTGAAGAGACGTCACTCCAGCTCGCGGCGTGCGAGGTCGATCGCGTCGTCCGGCACGTATTCGGACAGCCCGGCACCCAGGCCCCAGTCCCGGTTCCAGTTCTTGTCGAAGTTCCAGAGGGGTTCCCTCATGTCGTCGCCGGTCCGCGCCGCCACGTCGCGCCGCAGCTGTGGCAGCAGCCCGTAGAGGCGGTCACCCGGGCACGCGGTGGCGTTGAAGTCACGGTGCCCGTAGATCTCGGAGGACGGCAGCCCGTACTGCAGGCAGACCGTCGCACACAGCTCCACCAGGGCCGCGTACTGGACGATGCGCGGCTCGACCGTGCTGTACGTGCCCTCGTTCTCGATACCGATGGCGACGGTGTTCTGCCCGACGCAGTGCGCCGAGGAGACGTGCCGTGCGCCACCCCGCAGTTCGGCCAGGCTGTGGTGCCGGCCCTCCGTCACATACGCGCCCCGGCTGACGGTGAAGTGCTGGCCGGTGTCGATCCACCCGTGGGTGTCCATGTGGTATGTCTGGATCGCCCGCGCCAGCGCGAAGGCACGGGCCTGCGAGTAGTCGGTCACGTTCGCCGTGGCCGTGTGGTGCACGATGATCCTGAGCGGCGGCGTGGAGATGACCCTGACGGGACTGCTCGGAGGTCTGGCCCCCCACGCCGAGCAGTCGAAGACGACCTGCCCGGCGTCGGCGTGCGCGCGGCCGGGCGCGGCGACCGGCACGAGCGCCGCGGCCCCGAGGGCGAGCGCACTGGTGAACATGGTCCGGCGGGTGGGCCGGGACTCTTCCTCTGTGGTCTGACGTCCGTTCAGCACGGGCCCCATTGAAGGCGGGACATCCGCGTGCAGCGTGCAGGCGCCCCGGCGAAGAGGCCGCGTAGACCGCATCGGACGACATCGCCGGACGGACGAGGGCGCCCGGGCCGACTCGGCCCGGGCGCCCTCGTGCGCGCGTACGCGTGTCCGTACAGCGAACTACACCGCGTGGACTACGTCCTTCTCCTCAGCGAAGTGGCACGCCGACTCGTGCGCGGCCGGGGTGTCCTGTCCCGCGAAGCGCTCCGGGACGGCGAGCAGCGGCACCTCGGTGGCGCACCTCTCCTCGGCCTTCCAGCAGCGGGTACGGAACCGGCAGCCCGACGGCGGGTTGGCCGGCGAGGGGACGTCACCGCTGAGGATGATCCGCTCGCGGCCCTCGCGGGCGTCCGGGTCCGGCACCGGGACCGCCGACAGCAGCGCCTGGGTGTAGGGGTGCGTCGGGTGGTCGTAGATCTGCTGGTCGGTGCCGATCTCGGCCATCTTGCCGAGGTACATCACACCCACCCGGTCGGAGATGTGCCGGACGATCGACAGGTCGTGCGCGATGAAGAGATAGGAGAGGTTGAACTCGTCCTGGAGCTTCTCCATCAGGTTGATGACCTGCGCCTGGACGGAGACGTCCAGCGCCGACACCGGCTCGTCGCAGATGATGATCTCCGGGTTCAGCGCGAGGCCGCGGGCGATGCCGATGCGCTGGCGCTGGCCGCCGGAGAACTGGTGCGGGTACCGGTTGATGTACTCCGGGTTGAGGCCGACGACGTCGAGCAGCTCCTGCACCCTGCGGCGCCGGTCGCCCTTCGGGGCCACCTCGGGGTGGATGTCGAAGGGCTCGCCGATGATGTCGCCCACCGTCATACGGGGGTTCAGCGAGGTGTACGGGTCCTGGAACACCATCTGGATGTTCCGCCGCACCGCCTTCAGCGCGCGCCCGGACAGCTTGGTGATGTCCTGGCCCTTGTAGAAGACCTCGCCGGAGGTCGCGCTCTCCAGCGTCATCAGCAGCTTGGCGACGGTGGACTTGCCACAGCCGGACTCGCCGACGATGCCGAGAGTCTCGCCCTGGTAGAGGTCGAAGGAAACCCCGTCCACGGCCTTGACCGCACCGACCTGCTTCTTGAACAGGATGCCCTGGGTCAGCGGGAAGTGCTTAACCAGGTTGCGCACCTGGAGGATCGGCTCACCACGCTCGGCGGGCGCCTCGATGGCGGCGACCGACGCCGCCTCGGTGGCCGCGTCGACGGTCTCCACCTCGGTGACGTTGGGGGTGACGTCAGAGACTTCCGACGGGGTCGCGTCGCTCTTCTTGAGCTCAGCCATGGATCGTCTCCTTCCAGAAGTGGCACGCGCTTCCGCGGCCCGGCAGCTCGCCGCCGTCCCGCTCGGTGACCGGGAGCAGAACCGGGGTGTCCGTACGGCAGATGTCCTGAGCCGACGGGCAGCGCGGGTTGAAGGCACAACCGCTCGGGATGCGGGTGAGGTTGGGCGGCAGGCCCTTGATCGCGTACAGCTCCTGGCCCTTCTGGTCCAGGCGCGGGATCGAGTCGAGCAGACCCCTGGTGTACGGGTGCGCGGGCCGCTTGTACAGCTCGTGCACCGGGGCGGTCTCCACGATCCGGCCCGCGTACATGACCGCGATCTTGTCCGCGACGTCGGCGACCACACCGAGGTCGTGGGTGATCAGGATCAGACCCATGTGGTACTCGCGCTGCAGCTCCGCGAGCAGGTCCATGACCTGTGCCTGGACGGTCACGTCGAGCGCGGTGGTGGGCTCGTCCGCGATGATCAGGTCGGGCTCCAGGGCGAGCGCCATCGCGATCATGATGCGCTGGCGCATACCGCCGGAGAACTGGTGCGGGTAGTCGCCCACCCTCTCCTTCGCCGCCGGGATGCGCACCCGGTCCATCAGCTCGATCGCCTTGGCCTTGGCCTCCTTCTTGGAGAGGCCCTGGTGGACGCGGAACATCTCGCCCAGCTGGTAGCCCACGGAGAGCACCGGGTTGAGGGAGGACAGCGCGTCCTGGAAGATCATGGCGATCTTCTGGCCGCGGATCTTCCGCCGCTCCTCGTTGCTCATCTTGAGCATGTCCTCGCCCCGGAAGAGGATCTCTCCCTGGGGGATCCGGCCGGGCGGCATGTCGAGAATGCCCATGATCGCCTGAGCGGTCACGGACTTGCCGGAGCCGGACTCGCCGAGCACGGCGAGGGTCTCGCCGGCGCTGACGCTGTAGTTGACGCCGTTGACTGCCTTGGCCACGCCGTCACGTGTGTGGAACTCCACGTGCAGGTCGCGGACTTCGAGCAGCGGGCCGCCGTTGTCGTCCGTACCGCGCGGGGAAGGGATGCTTGCCGTCTTGTCGATGATGGTCATGTACGCCTCCCTCAGCGCAGCTTGGGGTCGAGGGCGTTGCGTACCGCATCGCCGAGCATGATGAACGCCAGGACAGTGATCGACACCATGACCGACGGGATGATCAGGACGAAGGCGGCGTTACGCAGCTGCTCCTGGCCCGACGAGATGTCCACACCCCACGAGACGGTCGGCTCGGCGAGACCGATGCCCAGGAAGGACAGCGTGGCCTCGGCCGAGATGTAACCGCCGAGCGCGATGGTCGCGACCACGATCACCGGAGCGATCGCGTTGGGCAGGATGTGGCGGAGCAGGATCCGCGTGGTGGACGCGCCGAGGGCCTTGGCCGCCATGACGTAGTCCGCCTGCTTGATCGTGATGACCGAGCCACGGGCGACCCGGGCGATCTGCGTCCAGCCGAGGAAGGCCAGCGCCAGGATCACGACGTAGAGGTGACGCTCCTCGAACGAGGTGAGGACCACCATCGCGCCGAGGATGAAGGGGACACCGAAGAAGATGTCGGTGACCCGGGACAGCAGGGTGTCGATCCAGCCGCCGAAGTAGCCGGCGAGCATACCGACGACCGTGCCGAGAATGGTGACGAGCACGGTGACCACCACGGCGACGGCGATCGAGGCGCGCGCGCCGTAGATGACACGCGCGTAGATCGAACGGCCCTGGATGTCGTAACCGAACCAGTCCTCACCGAAGAAGCTGCCCCAGTTCGGCTTCTGCAGGTAGTGCTTCGCGAGGTCCGCGTGGCGCGGGTCGGCGCTGGTGAACAGGCCGGGGAAGAGTGCCATGGTCAGCAGTACGGCGATCAGCACCGCGGAGACCAGGAAGAGCGGGTTGCGGCGCAGGTCGTGCCAGGCGTCCGACCAGAGGCTGCGAGGCTTGCCGACCTTGGCGTCCACCGGCTGGACCACCGGGGCGTCGACGGTGGGCTGGTCCTTGACGGTGTCCTTCAGTGCCTCAGGCATAACGGATCCTCGGGTCCAGGACCGCGTAGAGCAGGTCGACGAGCAGGCTGGCGACGAGATAGACGACCACGATCAGGGTCACGATGCCCACGACGGTGGAGCCCTCACGGTGCTTCAGCGCGGAGAAGACGTTGTAGCCGACGCCCTGGACGTTGAAGATGCCCTCGGTGACGACAGCTCCGCCCATCAGGGCCCCGATGTCGGTGCCGAGGAAAGTGACCACGGGGATCATGGAGTTGCGCATCAGGTGTACTCCGATGATGCGACGGCGCGGCAGCCCCTTGGCCACGGCGGTGCGCATGTAGTCGGAGCGAAGGTTCTCCGCGATCGAGGTACGGGTGAGGCGCGCGACGTACGCGAGCGACAGTGAGCCGAGCACGACAGCCGGCAGGAGCAGCTCGTTCCAGTCGGCCACGGCGCTCACGTTCGGGTCGACCCAGCCGAGCTGGTGGGCGAAGAAGAACTGGGCGAGGAAGCCGAGCACGAAGGAGGGGACCGAGATCAGCAGCAGCGTCAGGACCAGCAGACCGCGGTCCCGGAGCGTGTCGGCCTTCAGACCGGCGAAGACGCCGAGCGAGATGCCGACGAGCACGGTGAACGTGAAGGCGAACAGGGTCAGTCGGATCGTGATCGGGAACGCGTCCGCGATGATGTCGGCCACGGGCTGCCCGCTGGCGATCTGCGTGCCGAAGTCGCCCTGGAACAGGTTGACCAGGTAGTTCCAGTACTGGTGCCACAGCGGCAGATCGAGACCGAGGTCCTTCTTCAGGGCGGCGATCTGTGCTGGATCGACGGTCTGCTCTCCGGCGAGCGCGCGCACGGGGTCACCGGGCAGGGCGAACATCATGGAGAAGACCAGCAAGGTTGACCCGAGGAAGACCGGGATCATCTGGAGCAGTCGCCGCGCGACATAACGCCCCATGTTTGCCTCCGATATGGATAACTGCAGCCCCAGGGGCCGCTTCCTGGATTCAGGAAGCGGCCCCGGGGGCCTACCGCCAATTGCGGTGGCGGGTGATGGCCGAGTGGGGGGTGGCCCGCAGGCTGTTTACTTGACGACCGTGACTTCGGTGATGTTGTAGTCACCGTGGAAGTCGATGGTCACGTTGTCAACGGCCTTGGAGTGACCACCATTGGTCTTGTACTCCCACAGCGGGATGGCCGGCATCTTGGTGAGGACGAGCTTCTCGGCCTCCTGGTAGAGCTTGATCGCCTCGTCCAGGGACTTGGCGTTGTCGCCCTTCTTGAAGGCGGCGTCGACGGCCTTGTCGGAGAACCGGCCGTTGTTCGCCTCGGCGGTGGTGCCGTAGAGCTCACGCAGGAAGTTGACGTTCATCGGGTAGTCGGCGACCCAGCCACCGCGGTACATCGACTTGACCTTGTTGTTGTCACGCGCTTCCAGGTCGGTCTGGAAGTCCGGCTTGGCGTCCGGGGTGCACTCGACGCCGGTGGAGTTGCGGATCGACTCGCAGACCGCGGTCACCCACTCCTTGTGGCCACCGTCGGCGTTGTACTGGATCCAGATCTTGTTGTCCGGGACGCCGCCGCCCTCGGTGACAAGCTGCTTCGCCTTCGCCGGGTCGAACTTGAAGACGTCGGTGCCCAGGTCCTGGTTACCGGCGACACCCGGCGGGGTGAAGCTGGTGGCCGGCTTGCGGGTGCCGTTGAGCACGGTCTTGGTGATCGTGTCGCGGTCGATCGCCATCGACAGACCCTGCAGGACCTTCGGGTCGATGTCCTTGAAGGTCTTCGAGTAGAAGGTCGGCACGAGGCTCTGGATGGCCGCGTACGGCTCGTCGATCGCGCGGTCGCCGAGGTCCTGCTTGTACTTGGGCAGGTCCTTCGGGCCGACCTGGCGGATCATGTCCAGGTTGCCGGAGAGGAGGTCCTGGTACGCGGCCTCGACGGTCGCGTAGTTCTTGAAGAGGACACCCTTGTTCTTGGCCTTGTTCGGGCCCTGGTAGTCAGGGTTGGCCTTGACCTGGATGAGCTTCTTGTGGTCCCACTTCTCGAAGATGTAGGGACCGTTGCCGACCGGCTTCTGGCCGAACGCCTTGGTGTCCTTGTAGAAGACCTCCGGCAGCGGCGCGAAGGTGGTGTAGCCGAGCTTGTACTCGTAGTACGGCACCGGCGAGGAGAGCTCGATGGTGAAGGTGCTCTCGTCGATGACCTTCAGACCCGACATCTTGTCGGACTTCGGGGCGCCCTTCTCCGGGTGGACGTCGGCGTAACCGGCGATGTCCTCGAACCAGAAGGCGTTCTGCTGCTTGTTGTTGATGTTGGCGTACCAGTTCCACGCCTTGACGTACGAGTCGGCCGTGACGTCCGTGCCGTCGTGGAACTTCCAGCCCTTCTTGAGCTTGACCGTCCACGTCTTGGAGTCGGTCGACTTCACCGACTCGGCGTTCGTGTAGACGATCTTGCCCGAAGCGTCGAAGTCCAGCAGCTGGGTGAACAGCGACTGGATGACGTAGCTGCCGAGCGACTCGTTCGTGTCGGCCGGGATCAGCGGCTTCTGCGGCTCACCGACGTCGATGGAGACATAGCCCGCGGGCTTGCCCTTCTCCTTCGAAGCCGAGTCACTGTCGCTGTCTCCGCCGCCACACGCCGTCGCCGACAGAGCCACGACTATCGCACCTGCGACCCACTTGGCGCTCTTGGCACCACGCATGGGTTCCTCCTCATGAGTCCACTGATCACTACAAGAGGGGGACTTGCACACGTCGCCGACACCCCTGACGGCGATGAAGCAGTACCCCGAGTGTGCTCGTGAGTCGGCGCTCCCCACAGCGCGTGACCCATTGACCCGAGCTCAATGGAGCCAACTATTAAGTACGTCCGGGCCGTAAACCACACTTAAAGGGTCTCGTTTTGACAACATCGCCCACCATCAGTTGACCGAAATCCGGACAAAGTGATCACAGACAGACACCCGCGAAACGGACTGTTAACGCAACTTCCGGATCGTGATGGCCGCTATCCGGACATCCGGCGGACGCCCGCGCGTCCAAAAGGATTTGACCCGGAGCCAGACTTCTGGCAGTGATCAATCCCTACGGGATGACGAACGGCCCGGCCCTCACGATGGTTCCGTGCGGGCCGGGCCGTCTCGTACCGACAAGGCGTCAGCGGCGCTGGAGCGCCGTCGAAGTCAGCGCTTGGCGCGCGACGCGGCGCGGCCGCGCTCCTTCTGGTCCAGGACCACCTTGCGGATGCGCACGGTCTCCGGGGTCAC
The DNA here is from genome assembly GCF_040682335.1 of Streptomyces sp. NPDC051219. Classification (NCBI taxonomy): domain Bacteria; kingdom Bacillati; phylum Actinomycetota; class Actinomycetes; order Kitasatosporales; family Streptomycetaceae; genus Streptomyces; species Streptomyces sp. NPDC051219. The sequence continues at coordinate 74,014 of NZ_JBFBAS010000008.1, read as the reverse complement.
CTCGATGCACTCGTCGTCGCGGCAGAACTCCAGCGACTGCTCCAGGGAGAGCTTGCGCGGCGGCACCACGTTCTCGGTGTTGTCCGCCGAAGCCGCACGCATGTTGGTGAGCTTCTTCTCCTTGGTGATGTTCACGTCCATGTCGTCGGAACGCGAGTTCTCACCGATGATCATGCCTTCGTAGACCTCGGTGCCGGCCTCGACGAAGATCACACCCCGCTCCTGCAGGTTGATCATCGCGAACGGGGTCACCGAACCGGAGCGGTCGGCGACGAGCGAACCGTTGTTACGGGTGCGCAGATCGCCGAACCACGGCTCGTGGCCCTCGAAGATGGAGTGCGCGATGCCCGTACCGCGGGTCTGCGTCAGGAACTCCGTACGGAAGCCGATGAGGCCGCGGGACGGGACGATCCACTCCATGCGGATCCAGCCGGACCCGTGGTTGGTCATCGTCTCCATACGGCCCTTGCGGGTCGCCATCAGCTGCGTGATGGCACCCAGGTGCTCCTCCGGCGAGTCGATCGTCATGCGCTCGATCGGCTCGTACGTCTTGCCGTCGACCTGCTTGGTGACGACCTCGGGCTTGCCGACGGTCAGCTCGAAGCCCTCCCGGCGCATCTGCTCGACGAGGATGGCGAGCGCCAGCTCACCGCGGCCCTGCACCTCCCAGGCATCAGGACGCTCGGTGGGCAGCACGCGGAGCGAGACGTTGCCGACGAGCTCGCGGTCCAGCCGGTCCTTCACCAGACGGGCGGTGACCTTGTGGCCCTTGCCGCCCTTGCCGACCAGCGGCGAGGTGTTCGTACCGATGGTCATCGAGATCGCGGGCTCGTCCACCGTGATGAGCGGGAGCGCGATCGGGTTCTCCGGGTCGGCCAGGGTCTCGCCGATCATGATCTCCGGGATACCGGCGATCGCGCAGATGTCGCCCGGGCCGGCCTTCTCGGCGGGCTTGCGGGTGAGCGCCTCGGTCATCATCAGTTCGGTGATGCGGACGTTCGACATCGTGCCGTCACGCTTGATCCACGCGACGGTCTGGCCCTTCTTCAGCTCGCCCTGCTCGACACGGCAGAGAGCGATACGGCCGAGGAAGTTGTCGGCGTCCAGGTTGGTGACGTGCGCCTGGAGGGGGGCCGACTCGTCGTACTCCGGGGCCGGAACGTGCGCCAGGATCGTGGAGAAGAACGGCTCCAGGTTCTCGCTGTCGGGCGGGACGGTGCCGTCCTCCGGCTTGGTCAGCGAGGCGACGCCGTCACGCGCACAGGCGTAGACGATCGGGAACTCGATCTGCTCCTCGGTCGCGTCCAGGTCCAGGAAAAGGTCGTACGTCTCGTCGACGACCTCGGTGATCCGGGAGTCGGGGCGGTCCGTCTTGTTGATGCAGAGGATGACGGGCATCTTCGCGGCCAGCGCCTTGCGCAGCACGAAGCGGGTCTGCGGCAGCGGGCCCTCGGAGGCGTCGACCAGCAGGACGACCGCGTCCACCATCGACAGGCCGCGCTCGACCTCACCACCGAAGTCGGCGTGGCCGGGGGTGTCGATGATGTTGATCGTGACGGGGCCGCTGCCGTCCTTGGGGTGGTACTTGACCGCGGTGTTCTTGGCCAGGATCGTGATGCCCTTCTCACGCTCCAGGTCGTTCGAGTCCATCATGCGGTCGTCGAGGTGCTCCGCGGCGTGCGCAGCGAAGGCGCCGGCCTGCTTGAGCATGGCGTCGACGAGGGTCGTCTTGCCGTGGTCGACGTGGGCGACGATGGCGACGTTACGAATGTCGTGGCGCGTGGGCATACTGGCGGCGCTTCTCCCGGAATCGTGGATGGTTCGCGTACGGTCCGGTACGCGTGCCTGCCGGGCGAAACCTGCCACGGCCTTACCCCATGGTACTTGGCGCGGGAGGAACCGGGCACTCGGGGGCTGTCAAGAGGCCGGACGACTAAAGATCGACGAAGAGCCGCGGGGAGGGGTGAGTCGTGCAAAGCCACAGGTCAATGGGTATGCACGACCTTGCCCGCCGGCGTCGTCGGCGGGCAAGGGACTTGAGCAGGTTCTGAGCTTGCGGCCGCTATCTCTTCGGGCTGCCGGCCTTTCCGGCCTTTTTGAAGCCGATGTCCTCGTATCGCGGGGATCCGAGTCCGAAGGCGCCCGCGTTCGCCACGGCCGGCTTGGCGGCCACCAGCTCCGGCCGCTGGTAGAGCGGGATGGATCCGGCCGCCGCCCAGATGCGCGCATCGGCCCTCCGCACCAGCTCACCGGCCTCCTCCTCGTCAAGCTCGGCCAGCGCCTGGTCGAAGAGCTGGTCGATGTGGTCCGTACCGACCCTGGTGTAGTTCTGCTCCACCAGCAACGATCCGTCGGCTGCGGGCTCGGGCTTGGCGAAGATCGGCCGGGCGTCGGTGGCCGGGAAGGCGGTGGCCGGCCAGGAGTACAGCGCGAGGTCGAACTCGCCCGAGGCGATGTGGTCCTTGAAGAAGCTCTCGTCCGCGACCTTGATGATCTCCGTACGGATGCCGATGGCGTCAAGCATCCGCGTGATCTTCGCCCCGACGGCGCGCAGGGCCTCCGAGCCGGATCCGGAGGGGAGCACGAACCGCAGGCTCAGCGCCTTGCCGTCCTTGGCCATCACGCCCGCCGCCGGTCCGGCGGGGGCCGGTGGCGCCGCGGTGCCCTTCGGCGCGTACGCACCGGCGACGGGGTGCTTCACCTCGGCCCCCGGTCCGTCCGGGGCCTCGCGAACGGCTGCCGGCGGAGCCGGCGCGAGCACCCTGGTGGAGTCGGTGCCGCGGGTGATGCCGCCTGGCTTGGAGTCGTCCTCCTGGCCGACGATGTACGTACCGTCGTCGGCGGACCCGGCGGCCGGCTTCCTCGCCGGGTCGTTCCCCGCGGACTGCGCGGACTCCTCGACTGCCTTGTTCTCGGCCGCCTTGTCCTCGGCCGCTTTGCTCTCGGCGGCCTTCTTCTCGGCGGCTTTGCCGCCCGCCTCCCGCCCGGCGCCGCCGTCCTCGTCCGACGAACTGCCGGCCTCGCGGTTCCCCGCCTCCTCCCGCACCGGACCGCCCCGCCGCCACCCGGCGTCGGCCAGCAGCGCCTGTGCGGCCTCGGTGTCCTGGTCGCCGAGGGCTCCGCTGTTGTCGGCGTACGCGCGTTGACCGGCCAGCGCGAGATGGCTGCCGAGCGGCTTCGCGGGCAGGCCGAGCGGCTTCAGTACGACCTCGGCGAGCTCCTGCCGGTCCAGCGCCCGGGCCACCGCGCGGCGTACCCGCTCGTCGGCGAGCGGACCCGAGCTGCCGTTGAGCGCGAGCTGGGTGTAGGCCGGTTCGAGCGACTTGCGGACCACGAAGCCGCGCAGCGCGGCCATGAGCGCCGAGGCGGGGGGCGCCGCCGCGTCCTGGGCGTTGGCCGACGCCGTCGGGCCCGCTCCGCCGGGCTTCTGCCGGGCGGCCCGCCAGATCCGGTCGGCCCCGTCCTTGTCGACCTCGGCGAGGTCGAGTTTGCCGGCGGCCAGTGCGGCGGGCCGCTCGGCCCTCGGCACCGCAGTGAAGACCAGGGTGTCGAGCTTCGCCGGCCGGCCCCACCAGCGGGAGCTGCGGCCCAGGGTGACCGTGCCCGCCTTCTTGTCGACGCTCTGGAGGACAAAGGGACCCGCTGTGGCCTTGAGCTGGGTGCGGGCTCCCTCGTTGAAGGCGGTCGGGGTGCCGGTGACGTCCTTCGGATAGAGCGGGGTGAAGAGAGACTGCCAGTCGGCGTACGGCTTGGCGAAGGTGACCTTGACCTCGAGGTCGTTCTTGCCGCGCTCAATCTTCTCGATGCGCTCGTAGCCCGCGTTACGGGCGGTCCAGAACGCGGAATTCTTTCCGCTCAGCGCCCGCCACTGGGCCACGAAGTCGGGTGCGCCGATCTCCCGGCCGTCGCTCCACACCGCCTGCTGATTGAGCTTGTACAGAACCACCTGCTTGGGCTCGCGTTCGACGACCTTCGCGGACTCGAGGTAGTCGGGGTTGCGCTCCGCCCGGCCGCGCGCGTCAAGGGTGAACAGAGCCGGCAGTACGGCACCGGCGATGCGCGCGGTGGTGGCGTCCGCGTCGGCCTGGAAGGTGTTGAGGGTCTCCGGCATCCCGTCGACGGCCCAGCGCAGGGCGCCGCCGTCCGCAACCCGCTCCCGGCTCGCCGCGCCGATGTCCTGGACGGCGGCCACCGCGCCCGCCTCGTCGTCACTCGAGGTGCAGCCGGCCAGCAGCGGCAGCGCGAGTACGCCCGTGGTGAGGAACGCTACGGAACGGTGCCTTCTCGAAGCCGTCCGGCGCGGGACGCCGATGTGGAACATGGCTGGTACCTCCGGGGCGGATGCCGGGCTTGATCACGTTTGGCGGTATATGGAGCTGATCACACTGACGCGTTCGCCCCCCAATGAAAGGGGCGCCCCCCGACACTCATCGGCGACACGGCGGGCGAGGGGGCAAAGCCCACCCGTGCGGCCCAACGGTGGAACAGGCATCGCGCAGCCGAAAGGGACAAAATAAGGGAAAGTGACGAACAGAGTGGGGGCGCACTCCACGTGCACGCTCCAGGAATCCCTGCACGTCCCTTCACAAGGAGGGATGTGACGCGCGACACTCGCAGGCGCATACGGAACGTCCCGGGGCCGCCCCCGGACCGCATGCCACCGCCCCCTGCGGAAGTGAGGACACGACATGTCCCAGCAGGACGATCTGACGGCAGTTCAGCGCCGCCTCGACGACCTGGTCAACCGCGTCGGAGAGCTGGAGCAGACCGTGGAGCAGCTGCGCCACGGCCGGCCGTCCCCGCCCGCCGCGCCGCCCCAGCAGCCGGGCAGCCCCGGGCGCCCCGATCTGGTCCGCATCCCGGACACCCCGTACAACAGCGCGCTGTGGACGGACTCGGACGACGAGGGTCTCGGCCTGCACGACCGCCACGCGCCCTAGGGGCCGGAGCCGCGACCCCGCCCCACTCCACGACCCCCACTCCACGACGGAGTCCTCGTTGGCCACAGGCACCGAACGAACCCCAGTGAATACGGGCGGCGGCGTGCAGGACGCCTCGCGCGCCGCCATCCCCGTCCGCCATCTGCGGACCGACCGCTGGTGGCTGTCGCCGGCCCTGACCGCGGCCGGGCTTCTCGCCTTCGTCGTGTACTCGACCTGGCGGGCATTCGCGAACGCCGACTACTACGCGGCCCCGTACGTCTCCCCGTTCTACTCGCCGTGTCTGGCGGAGAACTGCGTGCCCATGAAGGGCGGCCCCAACTGGGAGATCTTCGGCAGCTGGTGGGGCCTGTCCCCCGCGCTGCTGATTTTGATCTTCCCGCTCGGTTTCCGGCTCACCTGCTACTACTACCGCAAGGCCTACTACCGGGGCTTCTGGGCATCGCCCCCGGCCTGCGCGGTGGCCGAGCCGCACAAGAAGTACACCGGTGAGACCCGTTTTCCGCTGATCCTGCAGAACATCCACCGCTACTTCTTCTACGCGGCCGTCCCGGTCGCCGGCATCCTCACGTACGACACCGTGCTGGCCTTCCGCGACGAGCAGTACGCGTGGGGACACATGGGCCTGGGAACCCTGGTCTTCCTGATCAACATCGTGCTCATCTGGGCCTACACGTTCTCCTGCCACTCCTGCCGGCACATCGTCGGCGGCCGGCTCAGGCACTTCTCCAAGCACCCCGTGCGATACCGGCTGTGGGGCTGGGTCGGCAGGCTCAACGAGCGCCACATGCAGCTCGCCTGGGCCTCGCTGATCAGCGTCGCCGCAGCGGACTTCTACGTGTACCTGGTCGCCTCCGGCGCCTTCGACGATCCGAGGTTCTTCTGAATGGGAGGGGCTGGATGACGCAGCTCGAACGGCAGCCGTGGGACGTCGTCGTGGTCGGCGCCGGCGGCGCGGGACTGCGGGCCGCGATCGAGGCACGGGAACAGGGCGCCCGTACCGCGGTGATCTGCAAGTCCCTCTTCGGCAAGGCACACACAGTGATGGCCGAAGGCGGTATCGCGGCCTCGATGGGCAATGTCAACGAGGGCGACAACTGGCAGGTGCACTTCCGCGACACCATGCGCGGCGGCAAGTTCCTCAATCAGTGGCGGATGGCCGAGCTGCACGCGCAGGAGGCGCCGGACCGGGTCTGGGAGCTGGAGACCTGGGGAGCGCTGTTCGACCGTACGGCCGACGGGAAGATCTCCCAGCGCAACTTCGGCGGACACGAGTACCCGCGGCTCGCCCATGTCGGCGACCGGACGGGTCTGGAGCTGATCCGCACCCTCCAGCAGAAGATCGTCTCGCTTCAGCAGGAGGACTTCCGCGAGTTCGGGGACTACGAGGCCCGGCTGAAGGTCTTCCAGGAGTGCACGGTCACGCGGGTTCTCAAGGAAGGCGAGAGCGTCTCGGGCGCCTTCTGCTACGTGCGGGAGTCCGGCCGGTTCTTCGTGCTGGAGGCGCCGAGCGTCGTTCTGGCGACCGGCGGCATCGGCAAGTCCTTCAAGGTGACGTCGAACTCCTGGGAGTACACGGGCGACGGCCACGCGCTGGCGCTGCTCGCGGGCGCGCCCCTGCTGAACATGGAATTCGTCCAGTTCCACCCGACCGGCATGGTCTGGCCGCCCTCGGTGAAGGGCATCCTGGTCACCGAGTCGGTGCGCGGTGACGGCGGCGTCCTGCGCAACAGCGAGGGCAAGCGGTTCATGTTCGACTACATCCCCGACGTCTTCAAGGAGAAGTACGCGGAGTCGGAGGAGGAGGGCGACCGCTGGTACGAGGACCCGGACCACAACCGGCGTCCCCCCGAGCTGCTCCCCCGTGATGAGGTCGCCCGTGCCATCAACGCCGAGGTCAAGGCGGGCCGCGGATCCCCGCACGGCGGCGTCTTCCTGGATGTGTCGACGCGAATGCCGGCCGAGGTCATCAGGCGCCGGCTGCCTTCCATGTACCACCAGTTCAAGGAGCTGGCGGATGTCGACATCACCGCCGAGGCCATGGAGGTCGGCCCGACCTGCCACTACGTGATGGGCGGCATCGCCGTCGAGTCCGACACCGCCGCCACCGTCGGCGTCCCCGGCCTCTTCGCGGCGGGCGAGGTCGCGGGCGGGATGCACGGTTCCAACCGGCTCGGCGGGAACTCCCTCTCCGACCTGCTGGTCTTCGGACGCCGGGCCGGACTGCACGCCGCCCGCCATGCCGCGGGGCTCACCTCCCGTCCTGGCCTCGACGAGAGCCAGATCGACGCGGCGGCGGCCGAGGCGCTGCGCCCGTTCAGCGCGGAGGGAACGGAGCCGGGCGAGAACGGCCGGCCGCCGGAGAATCCGTACACCCTCCACCAGGAACTCCAGCAGACGATGAACGACCTGGTCGGGATCATCCGGCGGGCCCCCGAGATGGAACACGCCCTGGAGAAGCTCGGCGACCTGCGGGTGCGGGCCCGGCGGGCCGGGGTCGAGGGGCACCGGCAGTTCAACCCGGGCTGGCACCTGGCCCTCGACCTGCGGAACATGCTGCTGGTGAGCGAGTGCATCGCGCTGTCGGCGCTCGAGCGCACGGAGAGCCGTGGCGGGCACACCCGCGAGGACTGCCCGGACATGGAGCGGGCATGGCGCCGGGTCAATCTGCTCTGCCGGCTGACCGACCCCTCGGGCGGGCAGGCGGCCACCGATCCGGTTCAGGGCCGGATCGAACTCGCCAGCACCAGGACCGAGCCCATCCGTCCCGACCTGCTCGCCCTCTTCGAGAAGGAGGAGCTGGTCAAGTACCTCGCCGAAGAGGAGCTGTTCGAGTGACCTCGACCGCATCCAGCAGCTACACGGCAAACTTCCGGGTCTGGCGGGGTGACCAGGACGGCGGCGGCCTGTCGGACTTCTCGGTCGAGGTGAACGACGGCGAGGTCGTCCTCGACATCATCCACCGCCTCCAGGCCACCCAGGCGTCCGACCTCGCGGTCCGCTGGAACTGCAAGGCGGGCAAGTGCGGTTCCTGCAGCGCGGAGATCAACGGCCGGCCCCGGCTGATGTGCATGACCCGGATGTCGGTCTTTTCGCGCGACGAGACGATCACGGTCACCCCGCTGCGCGCCTTCCCGGTGGTCCGCGACCTGGTGACGGACGTGTCCTACAACTACGCGAAGGCCCGGGAGATCCCCTCCTTCGTACCGCCGCCGGGTGTGAAGGCGGGCGAGTACCGGATGCAGCAGGTGGATGTGGAACGCTCCCAGGAGTTCCGCAAGTGCATCGAGTGCTTCCTGTGCCAGGACACCTGCCATGTGGTGCGGGATCACGAGGAGAACAAGCAGGCGTTCGCGGGTCCTCGCTTCCTGATGCGGGTCGCGGAGCTCGACATGCACCCGCTGGACGCGGCGGCGGGCGCGGGGCTGGACCGCAGGAAGACCGCGCAGGACGAGCACGGGCTCGGCTACTGCAACATCACCAAGTGCTGTACGGAGGTCTGTCCGGAGCAGATCAAGATCACCGACAATGCGCTGATCCCGCTTAAGGAGCGCGCGGTGGACCGGAAGTACGCCCCGCTGGTATGGCTGGGAGACAAGATCCGCCGCCGGGGGGACTGAGCAGTACGGGCCGGGCCGCCGAACGGATCGGACGGCCCTTCCGTACGCGTCGTGATCCCCGCCCGTGGTCCGGTCGCGAGGTCCGGCAGCCCCTCATACCCTGCCAAATGTGACGCTGCCGCTCGTGAGCCCCGCCAGGCTCCCTCTTGCCGTCCGGGCTGTCCTCGCCGTCGTCGCCGTGCTGGTGCTCGCGGTGGGGTGGGCCGTGGCCGGCGGGGCGGCCGCCCGGGCCGACGACCCGATCCTGCTCTCCCGGGAGGGGCAGATCACCGACCGGGTGGGGGCGCTGGGGGACCGCCGGAACGCCGTGGCCACGTCACTCGACCGGCTGTACGACGTTGCGCGGGTCCAGCTCTTCGTCGCGTACGTGCGTGACTTCTCCGGCCGGTCCGCGCAGAGCTGGGCCGACGCGACCGCCGAACGCAGCGGGCTGGGGCAGGACGATCTGCTGCTGGCCATCGCGACGCACGACCGGCAGTACGCCTACTCCGCCGCCCTGGACTCAGGGTTCACCGAGGAGCAGATGCGGGACGTCGCCCGCACCGCCGTCGAGCCCGCTCTCAGGCAGAACGACTGGGCGGGCGCCGCGATCGGCGCCGCAGACGGGTACGCCGCGGTGCTGGCCGGCCGGCCCGTCCCCACGCCGGCGATCACCCCGGGCCCCGCCGACCCCGGGGGCTCGGGCACCGGCGGGGAGAGTGGCGCAGGAGACCTCGTGCTGCCCGTCGTGGCGGTGGGCGCGGCAGGCGCGCTGGCGGCGTACGCGTACTCGCGCAGGAAGCGGCGGACTGCCACGCGGACCACACCCCAGGGGCACCCCGGCTGGGGCGGACCGCAGGAGCCGCCGCAGACCCCGCTGCCCGAACTGGACGCCGAGGCCAGGCGGCTGCTCGTCGGTACCGATGACGCGATCCGCACCAGTACCGAGGAACTCGGCTTTGCCGCCGCCCAGTTCGGCGACGAGGCGGCCCGGCCGTTCACCGAGGCGGTCCGGACCGCCAAGGACGAGCTGACATCGGCCTTCCGGCTCCGCCAGCAGCTCGATGACGCCTACCCTGAGGACGACGCGACCCGCCGCAGGATGCTGGAGGAGATCGTCGCGCGGTGTACCGAGGCGAACCGGTGCCTCGACGCCCAGTCGGCCGACTTCGACCGGCTGCGTGCCCTGGAGCAGAACGCCCCGCAGGCACTGGCCACGGCAGAGGATGCGTTCCGCGAGCTGACCGGACGTACCGGCACCGCAGACGCCACCCTCACCGCGATGCGGCAGCGGTACGCCGACTCGGCGTCCGCCCCTGTCGCCGGGAACGCCGATCAGGCCAGGGACCGCCTCGAGTTCGCCACCACCAGCCTCGACGGGGCCCGGCAGGCTGTCGACAGCGGCGACAACGCGAAGGGTGCCGTGTTCGTGCGGGCCGCCGAGGGCGCTGTCGGCCAAGCCGCCGCCCTGGTGGACGCGATCGACCGCCGCGCGCAGGAGCTGGCGGAGGCCGCGGGCAAGCTGCACGGCGCGCTGGACGAGACCGAGACCGACCTCGCCGACGCACGGGGGCTGCTCAAGGGGACACCGGCCGGGGTGTCCACCGCCGACCTGCAGGGGCGGATCGGTCGCGCCGAGGCCGTCGTCGGAGACGTACGGCAGGAGCAGGAGAGCGGCCGGTACGACCCGATCGACGCGCTGCGCCGGGTGGAGGAGGCCGACGCCGTGCTGGACGAAGCGCTCGCGGGCGCCCGCGAGCGGGAAGTGAACAGCCGGCGCGCGCGGGCGCTGCTGGACCGGGCGCTGCTGACCGCGCGCAGCGCCATCGGTGCGGCCTCGGACTACATCACCACCAGCCGGGGAGCGGTCGGCAGCCAGGCCCGTACCCGGCTCACGGAGGCACAGCGGCACCTGGAGCGGTCGCAGGCGCTGGCGGACTCCGACGCCACGGCCGCCCTGGCCGAGGCCCAGCAGGCCGACGCGCTGGCCCGGCAGGCGCAGTCGCTGGCCGAGCAGGACGTGCGCGGGTACAGCAATCCGTACGGCGGAGGAGGTATGGGCGGCGGGCGCGGTGGCGGGGGTATGGGCGGCGCGGTGCTCGGCGGAATCATCCTCGGCGAGATCCTGGGCGGCGGCCGCGGCGGCTTCGGCGGGGGCTTCGGCGACGGCGGTTCCGGCGGGGGCGGCTTCGGTGGCGGACCGGGTTCGTTCGGGGGTGGCGGCACACGCGGCCGGATGGGCGGCGGCGGCCGGTTCTGAGCTCTCCCGACAACTCCACGTCGACCCGACAACTTCCCGACGGCGTACAGGCGCGCAAGTACAAGGAGGCCCGCAATGACCAAGCAGACGATCCTCGGCCGCGTGACCCAACTGGCGAAGGCCAATGTCAACGCACTGCTGGACCAGGCCGAGGACCCCCAGAAGTTGCTCGACCAGCTGATCCGCGACTACAGCAACAACATTGCGGACGCGGAAGAGGCGGTTGCCACCACCATCGGCAATCTGCGGCTCCTGGAGCAGGACCACCAGGAGGACGTGGACGCGGCCGGGGAGTGGGGCGGAAAGGCGCTGGCCGCCAGCAGGAAGGCCGACGAGCTGCGGTCGGGGGGCTCGGCCGCCGAGGCCGACAAGTTCGACAACCTGGCCAAGGTGGCGCTCGGCCGCCAGCTTCAGTCGGAGAACGAGGCGAAGACGGCCGAGCCGACGATCGCAGCCCAGACCGAGGTGGTGGACAAGCTCAAGAACGGCCTGGACCAGATGAGGAACAAGCTCACCGAACTTCAGGCGAAGCGCGACGAGCTGGTGGCACGTGCCAGGTCTGCGCAGGCCCAGAACACCATGATGGACGCGGTCAAGAACATCGACATCCTTGATCCGACCAGCGAGTTGAGCCGTTTCGAGGACAAGGTGAGGCGCGAGGAGGCGAAGGCGATGGGCAAGCAGGAAATGGCCGCCTCATCGTTGGACGCTCAGTTCGAGAGCCTGGACAGCCTCTCGGACAGCGCGGAGGTGGACGCGCGGCTGGCCGCCCTCAAGGCAGGAGGGAGGGCGGCCTGATCCGCGTACGGGCAAGGCCTGCTGATCCGGGTACGGACAGGGCCTAGTACATGCTCAGCAGCTGCTCGACGGAGAGTTCGGCGGCCGGCGCCCCGTCGGGCAGCGGGAGTTCGAACCAGACGGTCTTGCCGCGCGGCGTCCGGCGGCTGCCCCACGACGCGCTGAGCAGTCCGACGAGCTGGAGCCCGCGCCCGCCCTCGTCGGTGTCGCGCGCCCGCCGCCGGCGCGGCTGGACCAGGCCCGAGTCCCACACCTCGCAGACGAGCGTACGGTCGCGCAGCAGCCGGAGCCGGATCTCGCCCTCCCCGTACCGCAGCGCATTGGTGACGAGCTCGCTCACCAGCAGTTCCGTCGTGTCGACCAGGGCTTCGAGATTCCACGCGACCAGTTGGTCGCGGGCCAGTTCGCGGGCGCGGCTCACCGAGCGCGGCTCGCGCGGCAGCTTCCAGTCGCCCACCGCGTCGGGCCGCAGACCCTGGACCCTCGCCATCAGCAGGGCGATGTCGTCCTCGCCGTGCCGGGTGTCCAGGGTGTTCAGCACATGGTCGCAGACGTCCTCGAGCGGTCGTACGGGATCGGCGAGGGCGCCCCGCAGGCTCCGCAGGCCCTCGTCGAGCGGATGGTCGCGGGACTCGACCAGCCCGTCCGTGTACAGGGCGAGAAGCGCGCCCTCCGGCAGCTCCACCTCGACCTCCTCGAACGGCTCCCCGCCGACACCCAGCGGCATTCCGGGCGGTACTTCGAGGAGCAGCGCGGGGCGGCTGGGTTCGCCGGGCTCCCCGGGTTCGACGAGAACGGGCGGCAGATGGCCCGCGTTGGCGAAGGTGCAGCGGCGGGTGACCGGGTCGTACACGGCGTACACGCAGGTGGCCAGGTAGACCTCGGAGAGGTCGGCGTCCCGGGACTGGAGGGCGGCACGCGGGGCCTGACGGCCGCCGGCGGGGGCTCCGAGGCCGCGGGCGATCTCGTCCAGCGCGGACAGCACCTCGGCCGGCTCGAGGTCCAGCAGCGCCAATGTCCTTACGGCGGTCCGCAGTTCGCCCATCGCGACGGCGGCCCGGAGTCCGCGGCCCATGACGTCGCCGACGACCAGGGCGGTGCGGTGGCCGGGCAGCTCGATGACGTCGAACCAGTCCCCGCCGACCTCGGTGGCGGTGTTGCCCGGCAGATAGCGGCAGGCGATGTCGAGCCCGGCGGCCTCGGGGTCACCGGGCGGCAGCAGGCTGCGCTGGAGGATCAGCGCGCGCTCGTGCTCTCTCCGGTAGAGGCGTGCGTTGTCGATACAGACCGCGGCGCGGGCCGCCAGCTCGACGGCGAGGGCCCGGTCCCGCTCCCCGAAGGGCTCGCTGCCCTTGGTACGGGAGAACTGGGCGAGCCCGACGACGGTGTCGTGAGCGACCATCGGCACGGCGAGTGTGCACTGGATGAGGTCGTCGGACGCCGGGTCTTCGATCAGCCGGGGGCGTGCGGTCCGCAGCGCCCCCGCGCACGGCGAGTTGAACGGATAGCGGTGGACGGCGCCCACCGCGATCGGACCGGGAACGCCGCCTTCCGGGACGCACCAGGGAGCGGCCAGCGGGGCGTCGGAGACGGCGCTGGCGAAGGCGACCCGGCGCAGTTCCGCGCTGCCTCCTCCGTACCCTCCGGCATGGGCCGCCCCGCCGCGGCCGGGCGGAGCCTCGTCACCGGCGAGCAGCCCCTGAAAGAGGTCGACGGAAGCAAGGTCGCAGAAACCGGGGACGGTGACGTCGAGGAGCTCCCGGGCGGTGGTCTCCAGGTCCAGTGAGTTGCCTATCCGGGCGCCGGCCTCGTTCAGCAGGGCGAGATTGCGCCGGGCGTTGGCCGCCTCACGGGCGGCGAGGTGGCGGCGGGTGACGTCGGTGCCGAGGCCGGCGACCCCGACGGGGCGGCCCGCGCCGCTGTGCACCCGGTAGAGGTTGATCGACCAGTGCCTGCGTTCCTGACTGCCCGGAGCGGCACCGACGAGCTGCATGTCCGTGACGGCCTCGCCGGTCTCGAGGACCCGTTGGAGCGCCGCGGTCATCCGGTCCGCCTCACTACGGGTCAGGTAGTCGTGCACGGTCTTGCCCCGGTGGTCGTCCGCCGCGCCGCCGAAGACGGTGGCGAACCGCCTGTTGGCGCGCTGTACCGTCAGATCCGTACCGAACAGCAGGAATCCAAAGGGGGATTGGCCGAAAATCGCCTCTGACGCGGCCAGATCGGTTTCGATCCGCCGCAGGGCACGTACGTCGACCACGATGCAGAGGGCGGCCCGTTCGCCGCCCTCGGTCTCGGTCGGCATCACATAGATCTCGGCGAGCCCGCGGGCACCGGCCTGGCCCGGCATCCGGAAGGGAACCAGGCCGGTCCACTCCTTGCCGTCGAGGATCTCGGCGACCTTGCGGTGTCCGCGGTCCCGCGCGTCGGCCGGCATGAACGCCTCGACCGGATCCTTGCCCACGGCATCCCGCGCGACCAGCCCGAACAGTTCCTCGGCCCGAAGACTCCACTGGTCGATCAGGCCGTCGGGCCCGATCGAGAAGGAGGCGACTCTTATGTAGTCGTAGATCGAGCCGGGCGGACTGCTCTGCCACATCGCGTCGCCCGTCGGCTCCTCGGGCGTATCCACCTTCGCAGGTATTTCGCTCACGCGACCGTCCCCTCCAGCTCACCGCACCCGGACCGGCCTTGACCGCAGTATTCAGCACTACGGCCTTTGGCGGCACGGCGTTCACGATCACAGCACGGTCTCGTTCATTTTGAGCCGGTGATCAGCGATCGTTTTCGTCCCTCCACTCTCTTAACCGGGCAGGGCCAGCTCGAACCACACGGTTTTCCCCGACAGGTCGTGGCGGGTTCCCCAGCGCTGGGCCGAGACGGCCACCAGATGCAGGCCCCGGCCCCCCTCGTCTTCAGCCCCGGCCTCGCGCTCCAGCGGCGGATCCGGCAGCGGATCGGAGACCTCCACACGCAGGGCCGCACGTACGGACGGGGCGTCGTCGGCCGGATCCAGCCGGGCCAGCCGGACTCCGATCGGGCCCGACGCGTACCGCAAGGAATTGGTCACGAGCTCACTGACCAGCAGCACCGTCACATCGCAGACCCCATCCAGACCCCAGGCGCGCAGGGTTGCGCGCACGGCATGGCGGGCGGTTCGGACCGCGTCGGGCTCGGCAGGGAAGGTCCACTCGGCGAACTCGCCGTCGGTGTGGATCAAAACCGATCACTTCCCGGACCAGGAGCGGACTGACGTCCGACTATCAGGGGTACATAGGCGAATCAATAGCCCCATACCCTGCATTTCGGGCGCTCTACCGCCCGCGAGGGCGCACTGTGGCACGAGCGGCGTACACCGTCAGGCGCGCGCGCCCGCGCGCAGTCTGCGTACCGCTTCGGCCACCGCGGGCCGGTCCTGATCCAGCCAGTCGACCTCACCCACCTGATCGGGGCCGAGCCAGCGCAGCTCGTCATGGTCCTCGAGTGGGCGCGGCTCACCGGAGACCAGCCGGGCGGTCCAGACGTGCAGGACGTATCCGGGCTTCAGCGGCCACTCGCCGGGAATGCGCTCCAGCGCCTCCGTCTCGACACCCAGCTCTTCGCGCAGCTCACGTACGAGTGCCTGTTGCGGACTCTCGCCGGGCTCGGCCTTCCCGCCGGGCAGTTCCCAGCGGCCGGCCAGCTCGGGCGGGGCGCTGCGCCGGGCGGCGAGCAGGCGTCCCTGATGGCAGAGGGCTCCGCCCACGACGACGCGTTCAGTCATGGGCGGAGCCTATGTGAATCCCTGCGCGGCGATGTGATCAGTTGTGCGTCGCGCTCTGACCGATCCGCTCGACCCAGTAGAGCTGCTTGTGCCCCGAAGCGTCGAGGCTGTCGACGATCTTCTGGGCTTCGGCTCGGGTGGCGTACCTGCCCACCCGGTAGCGGTTGCCGTTGTCGTCCTGCCGTATGACCAGCCACGGCAGAACAGCGCCGCTGTCGTTCATTGCGCTTCACCCTCCGCCGTCGTGCGCACCTCTGAGAGTCCCCAGGAAACCGCAATCCGCATATGCCCGAGCTTACGCCCGACCTTTACTGAGCGGATACGGGTTTTCACAAAGAGGTACGGCTCACAGGTGCGCATCCAGCCAGTCGGCGGTTCGTGCGAAGCGGCGCACGACGGCGCACCCGGCGGGAGGGTGACCGAGCGTCAGCTACCGGGCATGGCAGGCATCGGCAGCGCGACCGGACTGGTCTTCGGATCCTTGCGGCAGACGTCGCCGCACTCCGCGTCCAGCGAGCAGCACAACGAGCAGATCGGGCCCGCCTGCACCGGGCAGTCGGCGATGTCCGGCAGCTCGTGCGCCGTCTCGCAGACGGCACACGTGTGGGTGGCCGTCACGTCCTCCACCAGCACCTCGGCACCGTTGACGGTGTTGGGGCGGGCCAGGCGGTAGCGGCCCTTGGTGGCCCACGCGATCAACGGGCAGAAGACCAGGGCGAGTCCGGCGGCGATGAATGTGGAGAAGGCTTCCACGTACCGGCCGAAGAGCCCGGAAAAGGCCGGAATCGATACGGTCGAGGCGATCGCCATGGCACCGAAGCCGGCCGGATTCGCCGCGTACAGATAGGCCCGCTTGAACTCGATGTACCGGGGGCTGAGTCCGATCCGCTTGTTGATGACGAGATCGGCGCGACGGCGACGATCCATGCGATGCCGACGTTGGAGTAGAACCCGGGCAGCTTGCCCAGCGCCGCGAACATGCTCATCTCCATGAGCGTCAGCGCGATGCCGAGGTTGAGGAAGATGTACCAGACGCGGCCCAGGTGCTTGTGCGTGATGCGGGAGAAAGAGTTCGACCAGGACAGCGGGCCGCTGTAGGCGTTGGTCACGAGCCAGGGCTTCAGCGCCTGGATCTGCCGCGAGCACGGCCAGGTTCCAACGACGCTTGTTCTGCCCGGTTTTGGCCGGCATGAAGCGCAGATAGTCCGCCTGCTCACCGATCTGGGCGATCAGGGACAGGGCGATACCCGTCCCGAGCCCGAAGCCGATCCAGGAGAAGCCCGCGCCCGCCCCCTCCGTACCACCGAAGGAGCCGAAAGCGCGGTGTTTCGTGGCCGTCGCACAAGGCACCGGACGCGGCACCCCGGCCCGCCGGGCCTGTCGTCCGACCGAATTGCGGATACGGACGGGAAAGGTAGGAGCCGCGCATGACAGCACGTCGCAGCGAGTGGTTGCCCGCACGTTACGGAGGCCGACGGGGCGCTAACTCGCGGTCCCAGCGGGCGGACAGGCTGTCCGGCTGGCGGTGGGGCGATCCGTCCGCCCCCCGGTCGGGGCGGCGGTCACCTCACGGGCAGGTGGTAGGCGATCCGGTAACGGTCCGCCGGGACCACCACGTCAGCGGTCTCCACGGCCCGCCCCGACGCGTAGTACGTCCGCTCGATGACCAGCACCACATGCCCCGGGACCCCGCCGAGCGCCATGATCTCCTCCGCCAGGCCCGGGCGCGCGCCGACCTCCTCCACCACGTTGTCCACGACGATGTCGATGGCGGCCATCCGTTCGACCACTCCGCAGCCACCGAGCGGGCCCTCTTCCGGCAGCATCACCGGAGTGCGGCCGGTGACGGCGAGTGGCTCCCAGGACGTGGACAGCATCATCGCCTCCCCCGCGTCCCGGAAGACGTACCGCGTGCACATCACCCGCTCGCCCGGCTCGACGCCGAGCCTCGTGGCGACCTCACGGCTCGCTTCCGTCTGCTCGCTGCTGGACTCCCAGGTGCCGCGCGCGCCACCCTCGGCCTGCTCCTGCCGGAAGGGCGTCGAGCCACCGCCCGGCCGATAGCCGGTACGGGCCACCCGGCGCGGGACGGGCTGCTCGCGTACGTACGTCCCGGAGCCGGAACGTCCCTCCACCAGCCCCTCGGCCATCAGCACTTTTCGGGCCTCCAGCGCGACGGTGTCGGAGACGCCGTACTCCTCGCGGATACGGGCCTGCGAGGGCAGCCTCGTGTGCGGTGGCAGCGAACCGCTGACGATCTTCTGCCGGAGATCACTCGCGACGCGCAGATAGGCCGGCTGCTCACCGAATGTCACTGGCCACTCCCATCAGGTTGACAGACAGCAACAGCGTGGCAACCGTGGGTTGTTGACCGCAAGCGCAGGCCAAAGTTTCACCCGAAGTGATGACTTGGGTTTACGCAGGCCACTTACCGCAGGTATGGCGATCAAGAAACTGCCTTGGTCATAACCTGCCCCCCACCCCGCTCCCGTAGCCGCCCCCTTGACCAGGATGGTCCAGACCAATAACTTCCCGCATGCACAGCAAGGCTCCTGCGCCCGCACTCGTTTCCCGTACAGGAAAGAGCACCTCGCCCATGCGCCCGAGATCCCGAAGAGCCCTCGGCCGGCTGGCCGTTGCCGCCTGCTCCCTCTCCCTCCTGGCCACGCTCGCCCCAGCCGCGGCGGCGGACGGCGACGACCGCGACCGCCACCACCGCGCGTACAAGCGCGTCGGCTACTTCACCCAATGGGGTGTGTACGGCCGCGACTTCCAGGTCAAGGACCTCGAAACCAGCGGTACCGCCGCCAAGCTGACCCACATCAACTACGCCTTCGGAAACGTCGGTCCCGACGGGAAGTGCTTCCTCGATCCCGTCCCCGGAGAGTCGGACCCGTGGGCCGACTACGCCCGGCCACTCGACGCCGAGAACTCGGTGGACGGCGTCGCGGACACCGCGGAACAGCCCCTCGCGGGCAACTTCAACCAGCTGCGCGAGCTCAAGGCCAGGCATCCGGGCCTCAAGGCTCTGATCTCCCTGGGCGGCTGGAGCTGGTCCACCCACTTCTCCGACGCGGCCCGCACCGCGACCTCCCGCAAGGCGTTCGTCTCCTCCTGCATCGACCTGTACATCAAGGGCAACCTTCCCGTGGACGGCGCGCGGGGCGGAGCGGGAGCGGCCGCCGGTGTCTTCGACGGCATCGACCTCGACTGGGAGTGGCCCGGCTCGGCGGGCGACACGGACACCGTGTTCCGGCCGGAGGACAAGAAGAACTTCACCGCGCTGGTACGCGAGTTCCGTACCCAGCTCGACGCCCACGGCCGACAGCAGCACCGGAGGTACGAACTCACCGCGTTCGTCCCGACCGCCCCGGCAAAGATCGACGCGGGCTTCGAGGTACGCAAGATCATGCGGGAATTCGACTTCGTCAACCTCCAGGGCTACGACTTCCACGTCTCCGGTGAGAAGACCACCGCCCAGCAGTCCGCGCTGTACGCGAGGGACGACTTCAGCGTCGACGGTACGGTCGACGCCTGGCTGGAACGCGGTGCGCCGGCCCGCAAGCTGGTGATGGGCATGCCGTTCTACGGCCAGGGCTGGACCGGCGTGACGGGCGGCGGCAACGGCCTCGGCCGGCCCGCCGCGGCTCCGGCACCGGCCACCTGGGCCGCCGGTTACGAGGACTACAAGGCGCTCAGGAAGCTCGCCGACTCGGGTACGTACAAGGTGTACCGGGACCGCGAGAACGGCCACGCCTGGCTCTTCGACGGCACGACACTGTGGACGTACGACGATCCCCAGGTGCTGCGCGCCAAGACGTCGTACATCCGCGACCACCGGCTGGGTGGCGCGATGTTCTGGTCCCTGGACGGGGACACGGCCGACGGTGAACTGATGACCGCCGTCCACCGCGGACTGAATCGCGGCTGACGGCAAGGGAGTACCGGGCGGGGACGGGTACGGCCTCAGGCCGGCCCGGACCCGCCCGTCGCGCTGCCGCCCTCACCCGAGGCGTCGCCGGACACGTCACCGAAGCCGCTGCCCGAGCTGTCGTCGGAGTCC
The DNA here is from genome assembly GCF_040682335.1 of Streptomyces sp. NPDC051219. Classification (NCBI taxonomy): domain Bacteria; kingdom Bacillati; phylum Actinomycetota; class Actinomycetes; order Kitasatosporales; family Streptomycetaceae; genus Streptomyces; species Streptomyces sp. NPDC051219. The sequence continues at coordinate 54,594 of NZ_JBFBAS010000008.1, read as the reverse complement.
TCGTACACCGGAGGAGTGGTGTCCAGGCCCAGCGCCTCGCGCGCCTTGGCGTCCTTCGCCCGGACCTCGGTGTCGAGCGCCAGCTCGGCCGCGTCCCAGTGCTCCCAGAAGGTCTCCTCGTCGGTGGCCCCGGCCGCCTTCGCCCAGTGCTTCTGGGCGGCTTCGATCTCCCGTATCCGGTCCTGGACCGCCTTCTCCGCCGGCGCAGGCCACGGATGCGCACGCAGTTGCCGCGCGTGCCCGGTCAGCGTCCGCGACACCTGTACCGCCCAGGTCCGGTAGCTCTCCAGGTCAACCTCGATCTCCACCTCCGGGGCGTCGACCACGAGACCGAGCACGAGCGACGCGACGGCCAGGCCGTTGAGCGGCGGCCGCTGGGGACCGCCGTATCCGTACGGGTACTGAGGCGGCGGTGGCCGGCCCTGGGGCACCTCACCGGAAACGGGTGGCCGAGGTATGTCCACGAAGTGCGGTGCTCCTCGTCGGATCAGGCGAAAGGCTGCGCGAATCGTACGCGGGCCGTGCCCCGAGGATCGAAGCAGGGGCGGCCGCCGAAGCGACCGCCCCTCTTCAACTCACTGCCGGCGGACCCGGAGCGTCAGAACTGCAACGCCCAGGAGTCGATCTTGCCGGTGTCGATGTTCGCGTTGTCGCTCACCCGGAGCTTCCAGGTGCCGTTGGCCAACTCGGACGACGCGTTGACCGTGTAGGTCTGCAGCACGTTGTCCGAGCTGCCGCCCGTGCCGTACCCCTTCAGGGTGTAGGCGGTGCCGTCCGGGGCGATCAGGTCGATCTTCAGGTCACCGATGTAGGTGTGCTTGATGTCGACCGGAACGCTCAGCGTCGCGGGCGCATTGCCGGCAACTCCACTGACGGTGACCGGCGACTCCACAGTGGAGTTGTCGTTGATCGCGTAGTCGGTGGTGTTCTCGAACTTGTCGCCGGGCGGCTGGGTGGTACCGCCACCGACGTACAGCAGGCGGTTGGGCGAGCCGGTGCCCGGGCTGCCGACGACGTTCGGCGTGGCGGCGTTGACCAGGGCGGTCGACACCTGCGCCGGCGTGGACGACGGGTTGTCCGCGAGGTACAGGGCGGCCGCGCCGGCGACGTGCGGGGACGCCATCGACGTACCGGAGATGGTGTTCGTGGCGCTGTCGCTGGTGCTCCACGACGAGGTGATGGACGAGCCGGGCGCGAACAGGTCGAGGACGGCCCCGAAGTTCGAGTAGCTCGCCTTGGCGTCCGTATTGGTGGTGGCGCCGACCGTGATCGCCTCGGTCACCCGGGCGGGCGACTTGGTGTTGGCGTTGGTCGACTCGTTGCCCGCCGCCACGGCGTAGGTGATGCCGGAGGCTATGGAGTTGCGTACGGCGGTGTCGAGCGCGGAGTCCGCGCCGCCGCCGAGGCTCATGTTGGCGACGGCGGGCTTGACGGCGTTCTGGGTCACCCAGTCGATACCCGCCACAACCTGGGCGGTGGTGCCGGAGCCCTGGTTGTTGAGTACGCGGACGCCGACGATCTTGGCCTTCTTGGCCACGCCGTAGGCGTTGCCGCCGACGGTTCCGGCGACGTGCGTGCCGTGGCCGTGGCCGTCCTGGGCGGTGTTGTCGTTGTCGATGGCGTCGTAGCCGTACGAGGCCCGGCCGCCGAAGTCACTGTGGCTGATCCGGACACCGGTGTCGATGACGTACGCGGTGACGCCCTCGCCGGCCTTGTCCGGGTAGGTGTAACTCTGGTTCAGCGGCAGGTTCTTCTGGTCGATCCGGTCCAGACCCCAGGACGGCGGACTGGGCTGGGTTCCGGAGACCGTGAAGATGCGGTTCTGTACGACCGAGTCGACGGCCGGGTCCGCGGCGAACTTCTTCGCCTGTGCCTCGGTCAGCTCGACGGCGTAGCCGTTCAGGGCCGCTTGGTACGTCTTCTTGATCTTCGCGCCGAACTTCTGCGCGAGCGCCCGGCCCTCGGCGGAGCCGGCGTCGGCCGCCGATTCGTCGAGGGTGACGATGTAACTGCCGGCGATGGCACCTGGGGCGCCCGCGTTCTCGATCCGGCCTTCGGCTGCGGCGGGGTCCGCGGCGACGGCGGGGAGCGCGGAGGCCGCGCCGAGTGCGAGGGCGGCGACGGCGGTCGCACTGATGCCGGCAATTCTTCGCCGGGAATGACGCATCACAGACATGTGAGGGGTCCTCCTCATAGGTGGTGCGTTGCGGTGGGGGGTTGCTGTGGGGGGTGATGCAGGGGGTGCTGTGGGGGGTGATTTAGCAGGGGCATGACAAGCCGTCGCCTCGGATTCGGCGGCGGTTCGTCGTCCGGCTGCCAGCGAAAGATTGACGCATGCATAGGAATCCCACAAGGGTTCTACACACGCGTAACGCGCCTGCCACACAGCTGTCATGACGGCACGTCACCTATTGCGACAGAGGCCGGCGCGGACGGCGTTCCGAACCTGTGCGGTGCGGCCGCCGAGCGGCCGCTCCCGAGCTGCCGTCCGGCCGCTCCTGCCGGTCCCGTCGGGTCGGTCGAGGCTCCCGGGACCTGGCCTCTTCCGCCGTAAAGATCAAGCCAACTCCCGGAAGGGGCACCGAGTTCACGGGAGCGTTACAGCGGCGGCGGTTTCCTCGGGCGTCGTGCGGGGCCGTCACCGGACCGTCACCCTCGGCAAGGACGTGCGCAAATGCACACAATGGCTCCGCAATTCCTCCACTCCCCCAAGCGTCCGGCGAAGCGGCGGGAACGGCCGCGACTTCATGTCGCATTTCCGCCAGCGTTCGCCCACAACGCCCTGATGGACTGCGGTCATGACTCGGCAGAGCCGCTCGCGCTCACCGCGAGCAGAACGCCGCACTCCGTCCCTGAAATCGCTCCCATCTGCCCGGATTCGGGCAGAATTCTTGGTTTACTCCGGTCGAATCCCTAGGATCATGCCTCGTGTTCACGCGAAAAGCGCCGGCAGAGCCCGCGACCTCCATCACCGGCATATCGCCGCAACCCCAACCGCCCGCGGCCGGGAGGGTGTCCGGAACGGTGTGGGGCGCCCTCGCAATCGTCTACGTCCTCTGGGGCTCCACATACCTGGGGATCCGTATCGCGGTGGAGACGATGCCGCCGTTCCTCTCCGCGGGCGGCAGGTTCATCGTGGCGGGTCTGCTCCTCACCGCGCTGGTGGCCTGGCGGCAGGGCCCGGCTGCCCTCCGCGTCACACCGCGGCAGCTCGCTTCCGCCGCTGTGGTGGGCCTGCTCCTGCTCCTCGGCGGAAACGGCCTGGTCGTCCTCGCCGAGACCACGGTCCCGTCCGGCCTGGCCGCTCTCCTGGTGGCTGCGGTTCCCATGTGGGTGGTCCTGCTCCGCACGGCCGCCGGCGACCGGCCGCCGCTGCGGACGTTCGGCGGCGTACTGCTGGGGCTGGCCGGCCTGGTGGTGCTGACCGTGCCCGGCCTGAGCGGCGAGGTGCAACTCTCCGGAGTCGTCACGGTCCTCGTCGCGACCCTGCTGTGGTCGGCCGGCTCCTTCTCCTCGTCGAAGATCCCGATGCCGGCCAACCCCTTCGCGACCAGCGCGTACGAAATGCTGGCGGGCGGCCTGGGCTGCCTCCTGCTGGGACTGACCCGCGGCGAGCACCAGGGCCTCGAGCTGGCCGAAATCTCCACACGGTCCTGGCTTGCCCTGGGCTACCTCATCGTCTTCGGCTCCCTGGTCGCCTTCACGGCGTACGCCTGGCTGCTGCACACCGCCCCGCTGTCTCTGGTCTCGACGTACGCGTACGTGAACCCCGTGGTGGCGGTGCTGCTCGGCAGCCTGATCCTGAACGAGCGCCTGACCTGGCCGATCGCGGTCGGCGGCGCGATCGTGGTTGCGGGGGTCTGCGTCATCGTCAGTACGGAACGGAAGAGCTGAACGGACAGGCGGCCGTCCCGGGTCGGTGCGTGCGCGAAAGCGGTAGTGGTAGCGGGCGGCGAGGGTGATCCCTTGGTCCGGCCTCGACCCGGACAAGCTCGCCTCACCCGAAGCCCCTGAGGGTCAGCACCACAGCACGGGAACGCAGGGGGTCGGACTCATCAGAGTCCGCCCCCTCCTGACCTGCTCCCACCTGCGGAAACGTCGCCTGGAGAGGGCCATTCCAGGACGATCCCAGCACGGGAGAAACATCCCAGCACACCCCGGGGCGCTCAGCGATCAGTAGTGGTAGCGGGCGGCGAGGATGACGATCTCCTTATCCGTGACGAGGTAGACGAGGCGGTGCTCATCGTCGATCCGTCGGGACCAGGCCCCCGGCAAGTGGTACTTCAACGGCTCGGGCTTGCCGATTCCAGAGAAAGGATCACCCTTGACGTCTTCGATGAGCTTGTTGATCCGGGCGAGCATCCTGCGGTCGTTCTTGAGCCAGGACGTGTAGTCCTCCCAGCCCTGATCCTCGAAGACAAGCCTCACGCGGCACCCGCGCCGGCGTCCGCCGAGTCCGGATCGATCAGCTCGCGCTCCGACACGTTGATGTTGGCCAGGGCGTTCTCATATGCCCTGAGCAGTCGGCGAGCGTTCGCCGGAGAGCGCAGCAGGTACGAGCCCTCACGCAGAGCCGCGTAATCCTCGGCCGAGACGAGCACGGCGTTGCCGTGCTTGGAGACGATCTCGATGGCCTCGTGATTGTCGTTGACCTTCTTGATCAGCGGAAAGAGAGCCTTGCGGGCTTCGCTCGCGGTTATGGACATGACGTGACCCCTTCCCTCAAGTGGTACCTAATAACGTACCACTCTCAGCCCGTCTCACGCGGGGCCAGCAGCTGATGGCAGATCAGGCATCCCAGCACGGGAAGAAACAAGGGGCCGACTCCCTCAGGAGTCGCCCCCTCCTGACCTGCATGCTTGGTTCGCGTCGGCGCAGCCCGCCAGCAGATCGTCGCACCCGTGGCCCCCTGCCGCGCACCGCACGATCGTCCCGGCCAGCCCGCGCGCCCGCGCGCTCCGCGACGCGAGACGCACCAGACGCGGCAGTGCGGCGAAACTGGCGGGGAACACCAAGTCGCACTCAAGGACCAGCCGGTAACCCAGCTCATCCCATGCCTCTGCGTCGTCCTCGCGCTCGACGCGCGCCAGGAGCTCGGGGACGCGATCGATGCCCCCGTGGCAGTCGTACATCCGTGCCCAGTTCACCAAAGTCGCCGGCTGAGGGTCGGAGTGGTCTGGAACCGTGGCGGAATTTGCGCTGCTAAGGCAGGGCGGTCGCCGGTGACCAGTCCAAGGGGTCATACCCCACCCCCTTCGCCCTCTCCCTTCCTTCCGCCATCGCCTCTACGATCCGGCCCATGATCAAGCTCTCGTGGGCCTTGGTGGCCGAGCACGTAGACGAGTGGACCGGCGACGACACGGCGCAGGGCGCGGCCGTCCTCGAAGCCAGGGTGGGGTCGGTGGTCGAGTCGAGCGGCATGAATCCTGAGAGCGCGCAGCACTGGCGGACGGACTTCCTCGCGCCCGTGGTTGAGTCACTGCGCACGGAGGGGGCAGCCGCTCTCGCGCGAGGCGAGTCGTGGAGCAAGGCTGCCGGGCCGTTCATGGCGTGCGCGTCGCCCGTCACCTGACCTGACCTGGACAGGCCCCCGGCTTCACGCCCCAAAGGTGCTGCCATGTGGCACGAGAATGGGTGCCATGACGGAGAGGCGTGAATGGAAGTACGACAGAACTGAGCTGGCGTGGCTCCACGACCGGCTCGGCCGCTCGGAGGGACGGGCCTGGGCACGTGGTGTCCGAGCTTGTACCGAGCGGCTAGGAGGCATACGTACGGCTCTTCCACCGCTTCGAGGCCACGGACGGTTCAAGTCGCAGCCGCACGTGGGAGTCGTGGGCCCAGGACTCTAATGTTCCGTTTCACCCGGAGATATCCCACAGGTGGTTGCCGCGCCAGGAGCTCAGCCTGGGACAACCGCTGTGGGTGGCCGATGATGGGGCTCTCGACGAGCGCAGCCGACGGGCGCTTGCTCGCCTGCTCGGCATGGTTTCCGGGGAGCAGGCCGTGTACTTCGCCTACGACCTCGCGGCCATGCTCTGGGGCGACGACGGACCTCTCGTCTGTCACAGCTCCCTGGCCGACCTTGAGAACGTAAGAGAATCGGTGAGGGACCTGGTGGGAGAGAGCGGCCCAGAATTCTGGTGGCCGCAAGATCGCAGTTGGGTGGTCACTACCGACTATGACTTGCTGTCGACCTACGTTGGCTGCTCGGCACAGACCTCCGAGCTGCTTCTGGAGGACGACGAACTCGAAATTCTCCCAGTCACGCTTCAGACCCGCGTCGATTGGGACACCAAGCCACCGCACGGCTCGTAGCTGCACCGGTCAAGATTCCCAGCACACCAAGGGTGTGCCCCTACTCGGTCCGCACCACCAAGGCGAACGACGTACACACGCGCCGGAAGCTCCCGTGCCCTGTCCGACCGGTATGGCTCATGCACTCCACGTCCACGGCAGCACCATCCGCCGACGGCTGCGCCGACCACCCGCACTCGTAGGCCAGGCACTCCGCCTCGAACGTCACGTCCGTGCCCGGGTGCTGGGTAATCCGGTGCCCTACGTAGCGCAGGACAGAGCGGCTCACGGCCTCCTCCGACCACGTGTCCGGTGCGGGTGGTTGCGTGTTCTCGGATTACTCACGCTTGCCGCCTCCCCGACCGAATGTCCCGAGCGAGCAACCAGTTTCATCGAGCGAGTCGGAGGGGCCTACGTTTATTAGCGTTGTCGGGTAAAGATCACGGCCCAGTCGTTCAAGAGTGAACGGCAGTCGTCACCCCACACGGCGTATCCCTCGTACCGTTCGAAGTCCTCCCGGTACACGTTCACGTCCCGGTGGTCCCGGAGTATCAGGGCCCCTGTTCCTGTCTCTACGGTGGCCAGGCGACGGTCATAAACGGTGAACGTGTTGAGGGGGCGCTCTGGAATGTGTCCACCCAAGGGGATCACACCCAACCGCACATTCGGGATACGGGACACAGACGCGAGCCGGTCCATCTGCATGGCCATTTCCAAAGGCGGAAGCAATGGCCACCTGACGGCCTGTTCCGTCAACAGGAACGTGAACCGCTTCTCCGGATTGACCAGGACGCTTTGCCGCTCCAGCTTCTTCGCGATGGTCTTGGACTGGTCTCCAGGAACGTCAGCGATGCTCGCGCGCACGTACTCAGGCGTGGCGAGCAGGCCGGTAATCATGGAGAGCAGGAAGTAGCGGAACTCCGTGGAGACCGCCTCAAGCCTGGCTAGTTCGTTCTGTTTCTTGTCCAGCCCCCTGCGGCGCGAGCTCCAGTGGTCCTGCCACTCGGTGTTCGCGGAGCGGGCAAGGGCGAGGATCTCGGCAGCCAGCGGCCCCTCTGCACCGAGGGCATCAAGGATCAGCTCTACGTCGACTATGGCGGGGGTGAGCTTCCCGCCCTCAATATTGCTGATCTTTGTCTGGCTCATATTGCAGCGCTTCGCGAGCCGGACTTGAGTCCATCCGGCCCGCTTGCGCTCGTTCTTCAGGACCGCCGCTAGGTCTGACCTAGATTGACCTAGGGCCTCCGGCTCAAAGGTCAAGGCCCTTCACGTACTCCTCAAAGGGAACCGACTCGGATACCGCGATCCTCTGGTACTCGATGAACGGCGCCGTATCACCCTCGTGCACTTCGCGGCCGACCTGCCTGCCGTCCGGGTAGTAGTTCATGAGAACCACTTCGGAATGGTCGAACATCCAGAAGTCCTGCACGCCATCCAACGGGTTGGGCCTGTCCGTGACGTCGAGAATGCGGATCTGCTCGCCGGCCGAGGCATGGGCCTTGTAGTAGTGGTGGAATTCGAAGCGCAGGTATTCCGACAGAGGGCGAGTGACGACGTGAACGCGGCCCTGTGTGCGCCCTTCCGCAACCTGTCGGCGTAGCCGATCGGTGTACTCGTTCGCCACGGCCTCCGGGGCGATGCGGGCTCCAGCACGGAACGCTGCGAACTCCTCTGCCTCCTGCGGCATGAGGTACTGCGGCAGCGTCTCAAGGCGCCACGCCTCCCGTGTGAAGCGCTCGAAACGCACCGCCCACGCTTCACCAGCCAAGAGCACGTAAAGCCTCCCTCAATGTCTCCTCCGGGATCTCCACGAGCCCTTCCCCGTCAGGAGCGGTGAACGCGTGGGACACGTCACCTTGGACGACGAACGAGCCGGACGCGGTCCGGTAGATGTTCGGGCAGTCGTCCTTGCCGCACTCGCCGTTCCCGTTGCCGGTCAGCCGGGTCAGTTCCTCACGAGCCATGGTGAAACCCCCTGTCTCGCGCCCCTCGTGGGGCGGCATCACGACCGTACGGAGGGGCGCCGTCGCCGTCCATGCGGTCGCGTGAATATTCGCGTTGTCGCATAAAGAGGGGTCGTTCCAGGAGGCCCGAACCAACAGCGGTCAGGGAACGAACGGCTCCGCCAACATCACGACCCGATCGCTCTCGACCTCGAACCGAGTACGGGATGGCTGCCGTCGCCGCCCTCGGCATCCATCAGCACCGGCTTCCCCAACCGCCGACCGATGGCCGCGAGGAACGCGCAGAACAAGTCCAGTCGCTCCTGCCCCTGGAGTTCCCGCAGGTCGACATCAAAGTCGATCTCGTCCGACGAACAGAAGCGGAAGATCACCAGCACATCGGCAGCCAGCCAGACCCTCAACTGCGGGCACTCAGCGTCGGCCGGGCGGGACAGCACCGTCTCCGCCCGAGGCACCGGAAGTACCGACTCTCCTTCGGAGTACTGGTACTTCCATCCGCTCACGTCAACAAGGTCGAGGACAGCCTGCCAGTCCTCGACCGAGGCCCCAGGAACGAGCACGTCCGGCAGCGCACCCATCAGATCAGGGTCGAAGAACCCTCTGCCGTCATCCCACAGCAGGTCAGCAGCCACTCCCCCATCCTGCCCGGCGCCCCTTTCCCATGCGTACCGGGTTTCCCGTGCCCCTCCCCAGGTGCGCCCCTCGTTCTGTCCGGCCTCACACGGCACCCCGGAACCCCAGCTCAAAGCACGTACAGACCCGCCCCGAGAGTCAGCAGCAAGTCAGCACACGGCCAGGAAACAGGCTGATCCAGCCGGAGAAAACAGGAAGGGGCCAGACCCTAAGATCTGGCCCCCGACCTGGGATTTTACTGCCTGACCAGCACCTCAGCCGATCATGGCGTCAGCCCGTCACACGTTGAAGCGGAACTCCACCACGTCGCCGTCCTGCATGACGTAGTCCTTGCCCTCCATGCGCGCCTTGCCCTTCGCGCGGGCCTCGGCCACCGACCCCGTCTCCACCAGGTCCGCGAAGGAGATGACCTCCGCCTTGATGAAGCCCTTCTGGAAGTCGGTGTGGATGACACCGGCCGCCTCCGGGGCGGTGGCGCCCTTCTTGATGGTCCAGGCGCGGGTTTCCTTCGGGCCGGCCGTCAGGTAGGTCTGCAGGCCGAGGGTGTTGAAGCCGACACGCCCGAGGGTGGCGAGGCCGGGCTCCTCCTGGCCCATCGACTGCAGGAGCTCGAGGGCCTCGTCGTCGTCGAGCTCGATGAGCTCGGACTCGATCTTCGCGTTGAGGAAGATCGCTTCCGCCGGGGCGACCAGCGCGCGCTGCTCGTTCTTGAAGTCCTCGTCGACCAGCTCGTCCTCGTCGACGTTGAAGACGTACAGGAACGGCTTGGTGGTGAGCAGGTGCAGCTCGTGGAGCAGGCGGCCCTTCTCGGTGCCGGCCGTGATGCCCGCCGCGAAGAGCGTGGTGCCCGCTTCGAGGAGCTTCTGTGCCTCCTCGACCGCGGCGAGGACCGCGACCTTCTCCTTCTGGAGGCGGGACTCCTTCGTCAGACGCGGTACGGCCTTCTCGACGGACTGGAGGTCGGCGAGGATCAGCTCGGTGTTGATCGTCTCGATGTCGTCCTTGGGCGAGACCTTGCCGTCGACGTGGACGACGTTCTCGTCCTTGAAGGCACGGATGACCTGGCAGATCGCGTCGGACTCGCGGATGTTCGCGAGGAACTTGTTGCCCAGACCCTCACCCTCGGAGGCGCCGCGCACGATGCCCGCGATGTCGACGAAGTCGACGGTGGCCGGAAGGATCTTCTGCGAGCCGAAGATTCCGGCGAGCACGGCGAGACGGGGGTCCGGGACGCCCACGACGCCGACGTTCGGCTCGATCGTGGCGAACGGGTAGTTGGCCGCCAGTACGTCGTTCTTGGTCAGGGCGTTGAACAGGGTCGACTTGCCGACATTCGGCAGGCCGACGATTCCGATCGTGAGCGACACGTTGGCGACTTCCTGGAGTGAGGATGGCGTGGCCCTGAGTGGGCCGGTTCACCAGTTTACGGGCGTGTCGGAGTTGCCTCTCAGCCACATGTCGTCGAACTCAGTGCCAAGCTCGGCCAAAGCGCGTGTCCAAAGCCGGATAGAAGCCGTCCGGCGACCTACGTTGGTCGCGTGGAGCAACACAGGACGCGACCGTCTCGTCACCAGCAGCGACGCCAGGCCCCGCTGCCCCCCGCCGGGGCGCTCGGTGAGACCGCCGCCCTCTACCGGGTCGCGGCCGCCCGTCCCGTTCGTCCCATGCCGCCCGCGGTGCAGGCGCTCCGCAGAGTTCCCCGGCCGCGGCTGACCGGGCTCGGCGGCGGTCTGTTCGCCCTGGCCTCGATGTTCCTGCTGGCCTGCGTCTGCCGGCTGCTGTTCGACGAGTCGATCGTGGTCTACGGCCTGCTGTTCCTGCCGGTGAGCGCCGCGACCGCGCTGTGGGTACGGCCCGCCGATCTGGTCACCGCGCCGATCAGCGTGCCGATCGCCTTCGCGGGCGGCGTACTGCCGATCGCCGGCGGCAGCGACAGCTTGGGCGGCCACGTGATGGGAGTGGTCACGGCCCTGGCACTGCACGCAGGCTGGCTGTACGGCGGAACGCTGGTCGCCGGACTGATCGTCATCGTGCGGAAGGTGACGATCATGAGCCGGCGCAGGTCCCGCCGCTAGCTCCCCAACAGGGCGCCGGGGCGCTAGCGGCCCGCCGCCGCCATCGCCGCGCCCACGATTCCCGCGTTGTTCCGCAGCTCGGCCGGGACCGTCTCGGCCCGGATGCCCTCGATGAGGGGCAGGAACTTGTCGGCCTTGCGGCTGACCCCGCCGCCGATGATGAACAGCTCGGGCGAGAACAGCATCTCCACATGGGCCAGGTACATCTGGACCCGGTGCGCCCACTGGTGCCAGTTGAGGCCCTTTTCGTCCTTGACCTTGGTGGAGGCGTGCTTCTCCGCCTCGTGACCGTGCAGCTCCAGGTGGCCCATCTCGGTGTTCGCGACGAGCCGCCCGTCGGTGAAGACCGCGCTGCCGATGCCCGTACCGAAGGTCAGCATGATGACCGTCCCCTTGCGATCACGCCCCGCCCCGAACGTCATCTCGGCCAGGCCGGCGGCGTCGGCGTCGTTGAGGACGGTGACCGGCAGGCCCAGTCGTTCACTGAGCAGCGCGCGGGCGTCGGTGTCGACCCAGCTTCTGTCGACGTTGGCCGCGGTACGGGTGATGCCGTCGGTGACGACGCCGGGGAAGGTGACGCCGACGGGGCCCGACCAGCCGAAATGGCCGACGGCCTCCGCGACGCAGTCGGCCACCTTGTCGGGGGTGGCCGGCTGCGGGGTCAGTACCTTGTGGCGCTCCTGCGCCAAGTCTCCACGGTCCAGGTCCACGGGAGCGCCCTTGATCCCGGATCCGCCGATGTCCACGCCGAAGATCTGCATGGGCTCCACGTTACGTGCAGCGGCGGGGCTTACCGGCCCGACAGGTCTGCCGCCTCGGCGCGCAGGTCGCGGCGCAGTTCCTTGGGCAGGGAGAAGGTGATCGACTCCTCGGCGGCCGTGACCAGTTCCACGTCGGCGTAGCCGCGTGCGGCCAGCCACTCCAGAACGCCCTGCACCAGGATCTCCGGGACCGAGGCGCCCGAGGTGACGCCGACCGTCGTCACGCCGTTCAGCCAGGCTTCGTCGATCTCGTCGGCGAAGTCGACCAGGTGGGCGTCGCGAGCTCCCGCGCCGAGGGCGACCTCAACCAGGCGTACCGAGTTGGAGGAGTTCTTGGAGCCGACGACGATGACCAGGTCCGCGTCGGCGCCCATCTGCTTCACCGCGATCTGGCGGTTCTGGGTGGCGTAGCAGATGTCGTCACTCGGGGGCGAGATCAGCTGCGGGAACTTCTCCTTGAGCGCGTCGACCGTCTCCATCGTCTCGTCGACGGAGAGGGTGGTCTGGGAGAGCCAGACCACCTTGGACTCGTCGCGGACGGAGACGTTGGCGACGTCCTCGGGCCCGTCGACCAGGGTGATGTGCTCGGGGGCCTCGCCGCTGGTGCCGACGACCTCCTCGTGGCCCTCGTGGCCGATCAGGAGGATGTCGTAGTCGTCCTTGGCGAACCGGACGGCTTCCTTGTGGACCTTGGTGACCAGCGGACAGGTGGCGTCGATGGTGGCGAGCTTGCGTTCGGCGGCCTCGTCGTGGACGACGGGCGCGACGCCGTGCGCGGAGAAGACCACGATGGATCCCTCGGGGACTTCCTCCGTCTCGTCCACGAAGATGGCGCCCTTTTTCTCCAGGGTCTGAACGACGTACTTGTTGTGCACGATCTCCTTGCGGACGTAGATCGGCGCTCCGTACTGCTCGAGGGCCTTCTCGACGGCGATCACGGCTCGGTCCACGCCGGCGCAGTATCCGCGGGGGGCTGCGAGGAGGACGCGGCGGGAAGTCGTAGCAGTCATGCCCCCCATCGTAAGGCCGCGTCCGACAGACCAGAGATCCACTGGGGGGCTCGGACCGAGTCGCGTGATGTCCGCGGCAGGTGCAGAGCAGACGCACGGAGGCGAGATGTCCGGGAGCGGCGACGAGGACGGGCGGCTCCGGCGGAGTCTCGGATTCCGGGATCTGGTCGTGTACGGACTGCCCTTCATCGCTCCGATGGCGCCGGTGGGTGTGTTCGGGACGCTGGACGCCAAGTCGCACGGGGCGGTGGCGCTGGTCTACCTGGTCGCGACGGTCGCGACGGTCGCGATGGCGTTCACCGCTTTCAGTTACGCGCAGATGGTGCGGGTCGCCCCGCAGGCCGGCTCCGTCTTCACGTACGCGCGCAAGGGCCTGGGGGAGGGGCCGGGGTTCATCGCGGGGTGGATGGCGATGCTCGACTATCTGCTGATCCCGGCCGTCGCCTATCTGTTCTCCGGGATCGCCATGGAGGCGCTGGTCCCGAGTGTGGACCGGTGGGTGTGGACGGCGATCGCCGTGGTGGTGACCACCGCGCTGCTGCACGCGTCGGTGGTCGGCTGGTTCGTGGTGAAACGGAGTGAGGGTGCCCCGAACCGGTGGCTGCACCTGGTGGTGCCGGTGCTGGGGGCAGCGGTGACGATCGCTGTGATCGTGGAGGCCTCGCGCACGGCCCAGCTGGTCGGGCTGGTGTGGCTGGGCGCCGGACTTGTGGTGCTCGCCGCCCAGAGGCACCGCCGTGTCGGTGCCACCCCCTAATCTGCGTACATGGCTCTCAATACGTCTGCGGATGCGCCGCTGCCCGTCGGCCAGGTGTCGCGGCTCATCGGGGGATGGATCGACCGGCTCGGGGCCGTGTGGGTCGAGGGGCAGATCACACAGCTGTCGCGCCGCCCGGGTGCCGGTGTCGTCTTTCTGACCCTTCGGGACCCGTCGCACGACATCTCGGTCGGCGTCACCTGCTACCGGCAGGTCTTCGACGCGGTCGCGGATGTGGTGTCGGAGGGCGCGCGGGTCGTCGTACTGGCGAAGCCCGAGTGGTACGCGCCGCGCGGGCAGCTGTCGCTGCGGGCCACGGAGATAAGGCCGGTCGGGATCGGTGAGCTGCTCGCCCGGCTGGAGCAGTTGAAGCGGACCCTGGCGGGCGAGGGGCTGTTCGCGGCGGACCGGAAGCGGTCGCTCCCCTTTCTGCCCCAGCTCGTGGGGCTGGTCTGCGGACGCGCGTCGGCGGCCGAGCGGGACGTCCTGGAGAACGCGCGGCGGCGGTGGCCCGCGGTGCGGTTCGAGGTGCGGAACGTGGCCGTGCAGGGGGTGAACGCGGTCACCCAGGTCGTCCAGGCGGTCAAGGAACTGGACGAGCTGCCGGATGTGGACGTGATCATCGTGGCGCGCGGCGGGGGCAGCGTGGAGGACCTGCTGCCGTTCTCCGACGAGCAGTTGGTACGGGCGGTGGCGTCGGCCCGTACACCGGTCGTCTCGGCCATCGGGCACGAGCCCGACTCGCCGCTGCTCGACCTCGTCGCGGACCTGCGGGCGTCGACGCCAACGGACGCGGCGAAGAAGGTCGTGCCGGACGTCGGGGAGGAGCTGGACCGGGTGCAGCTCCTGAGGGACCGGGCGCTGCGGACCGTACGAGGGGTGCTGGAGCGGGAGGAGCGGGGCCTCGCCCACGCGCTCGGCCGGCCGGTGATGGAGCGACCGCACCGGATGATCGAGGACCGCGAGGACTTCGTGGACGCGCTCGTCGGGCGGAGCCGCCGCACCCTGGGCCACCTGCTGGACCGCGCGGACTCCGAGCTGTCCCACACCCGGGCGCGGGTGGTCGCGCTCTCGCCCGCGGCGACGCTGGAGCGGGGGTACGCGGTGCTCCAGCGGGCGGACGGCCATGTGGTCCGTTCCCCCGAGGACGCGAGCGCCGGCGAGGAGCTGCGCGCGCGGGTCGCGGAGGGCGAGCTCACGGTGCGGGTCACCGACTGAGCACGTCATCCGCCCGTCGCCGAATCCCCGGCGCCGAAACACTGGCGCCGCACCCGCGGCGCAGAAGCCTGGCGCCGAAATCGTTGTCGTACCTCGCACATAGGGTGGATCGCATGGCTGCAAAGACGGACGCAGAGACATCAGCGGCTGCCGCCGCGGGCACGCTCGGTTACGAGCAGGCGCGGGACGAGCTGATCGAGGTCGTACGCCGGCTGGAGGCGGGCGGCACGACGCTCGAGGAGTCCCTGGCCCTGTGGGAGCGGGGCGAGGAGCTGGCAAAGGTCTGCCGCCGCTGGCTCGAGGGCGCGCGCGCCAGGCTCGACGCGGCGCTCTCCGAGGGTGGGGACGGGCCCGCCGGGAGTGCCGGAGACTGAGCGGGTACGGCGCGCTCGGCGTGAGCCGGGTCACTGTCCGCATATAATTGAAATTTAACCTACCGGGCTGCGGTTACACCCGCTGTAAAGATCCTCTTTTTTCCGGAAGGTACGCCAGAATGACCCTCGTTCTTGACTCCGCCGCCCAGGACCTCCTCTTCCGCGAGGCCCGCACCGCCAACACGTTCTCCGACGAGCCGGTGACCGAGGAGCAGGTGCAGGCGATCTACGACCTGGTCAAGTTCGGTCCGACCGCCTTCAACCAGACTCCGTTGCGCGTCGTACTGGTCCGCTCCGCCGAGGCCCGCGGGCGCCTGGTCCAGCACATGGCCGAGGCCAACCGCCCGAAGACCGCCGCCGCACCGCTGGTGGCGATCCTCGCCGCGGACAACGAGTTCCACGAGGAGCTCCCGCAGCTGTTCCCGCATTTCCCGCAGGTCAAGGACATGTTCTTCGCCGAGCGCCCGGTCCGCGAGCAGTCCGCTCTGGTCAACGCCGCCCTCCAGGCCGCGTACTTCATCGTCGGCGTCCGCGCCGCCGGCCTGGCCGCGGGCCCGATGACGGGCTTCGACTTCGCCGGCGTACAGAAGGAGTTCCTGGACGGTGACCACACCCCGGTGATGGTCGTGAACATCGGCAAGCCGGGCGACGAGGCACCCTTCCCGCGCGGCCCGCGTCTGGCGTACGACGAGGTCGTCACCACCGTCTGACGCGCGGGGGCGATCCCCACGTGAAATGGCCGCCCGCCCCGGATTCCGGGGCGGGCGGCCTTCGTGCACGCGCGACGCGTCAGGGCTTAGCGTTGAGGGCTTCGGGGCCAGGGCTTGCTTCAGGCGTCTTCGTCTTCAGCGCCGCCGCCATCTTCGCCAGCTGCTCGTACGACGCCGTGCCCGTGACCACCGTCGTCGCACCCTGCTCCTTGAGCACCAGCGCGTCGTACTTCGGGCCCTCCCAGCGCTGCCAGGTCTCGTCGCCGATCCGCTGCGTCCGCTCGGTCTCCTCGGCGTTCTGGCTGACCTGGCGGATGTACTTGTCCGCGGGGGCGGTGGACTGCTCCACCGCCACGTACTCCCCGTCCGGGTCGAGGAAGCCCAGGTGCCAGGCGTTGCTGCTCTGCCGTTCGTACGACACCGACGTGGGCCGCCAGTCCTTCGCCAGCCCCTCGGGGGCGGCGACCGGATAGGGGGCCGCGCGCCGGGCCGTCAGGAGTTCGACGCGGTAGTCGACCGCCCTGACCGGGTCCGCGTCCTCGTCGTGGGGAATGAACACGTAGATGACAGCGACGGCGATGCCGATCACCGCCATCGACAGCGTCATGTCCCACACCGTCTGCTTGCCTCGCATACCTGCCACGGGTCCATCGTCCCCCATGCCCGGCGGTCGGCTGCGCCAGGGGTTGCCCATTCCGAGCGGATACCGATATGCCGCTCATACGTGCCCCGCACTGCTCAATTTATCGACGTACCGATAGAGTCGCAGCACCCTCTTTTCCGGCCGTCGTCGTACAGAAAGGTGCGCTCCGATGTCCGAGCACAACAACTTGCCGTCCCAGCTCGAGGTCTCCCCCGAGGCTCCCGACCGCAACCTCGCCATGGAACTTGTCCGGGTCACCGAGGCCGCCGCCATGGCTGCCGGCCGGTGGGTCGGCCGCGGCGACAAGATCGGTGCGGACGGTGCGGCCGTCAGGGCAATGCGGACTCTGGTCTCCACCGTCTCGATGAACGGCGTCGTCGTCATCGGCGAGGGCGAGAAGGACGAAGCTCCGATGCTGTTCAACGGCGAGCGGGTCGGCGACGGCACCGGTGCCGAGGTCGACATCGCCGTGGACCCCATCGACGGCACCACGCTCAACGCCAAGGGCATGCCCAACGCCATCGCCGTGCTGGCCGCCGCCGACCGCGGCACCATGTTCGACCCCTCCGCGGTCTTCTACATGGACAAGCTGGTGGTCGGCCCCGAGGCGGCCGACTTCGTCGACATCACCGCGCCGACGTCGGTCAACATCCGCCGCGTCGCCAAGGCCAAGAACATGTCGCCCGAGGACGTCACCGTCGTCATCCTGGACCGCCCGCGCCACGAGGGCATCGTCAAGGAGATCCGCGAGACCGGCGCCCGGATCAAGTTCATCTCCGACGGCGACGTGGCCGGCTCGGTCATGGCCGCACGTGAAGACACCGGCGTGGACATGCTGATGGGCATCGGCGGCACCCCCGAGGGCATCATCTCGGCCTGCGCGATCAAGTGCCTCGGCGGAACCATCCAGGGCAAGCTCTGGCCCAAGGACGAGGCCGAGCGTCAGCGCGCGCTCGACGCCGGTCACGACCTCGACCGCGTGCTGCACACGAACGACCTGGTCAGCGGCGACAACGTGTTCTTCGTGGCGACCGGCATCACGGACGGCGAGCTTCTGCGCGGAGTCCACTACCGCGCCGAGACGGCGACCACCTCCTCGCTGGTGATGCGCTCCAAGTCGGGCACCATCCGCAAGATCGACTCCACTCACCGCCTGTCGAAGCTGCGCGCCTACAGCGCCATCGACTTCGACCGCGCGCAGTAGGCCGCAGTAGATCGGCGGCCGCGCCAGGTACGGCGAACGCGGCAGGTACGGAAAAGAGGGGCGGCCCCCGTTGTGCGGCGGGGGCCGCCCCTCTTCCCGTACGGACGATCAGCCCGCGGCCGCGATCGGGCCCGTCGGGGCCGCATTGCGCAGTTCCATCTCACGGCGCCTGCGCCGGGCCAGGACAACCCGGCGCTCGGCGGCCGTCAGGCCGCCCCACACGCCGTACGGCTCCGGCTGGAGCAGCGCGTGCTCCCGGCAGTCGACCATGACCGGACAGCGTGCGCAGACCCGTTTCGCGGCCTCCTCACGCGAAAGCCTTGCGGCCGTCGGTTCTTTGGAGGGGGCGAAGAACAGCCCGGCTTCGTCCCGGCGGCACACCGCCTCCGAGTGCCAGGGTCCGGCATCTTCCCGAGCCGGCCCCCGCTGGCTCGGAACTGCGGCGACCTGCGGGGACTGATGCGGCGGTTGCAGCACGGGTCTACTCCTGACGACGGCTTCGCGAGCGAGAGACGATGCAGCAGTCCCTACCCGCTGTGCGCGCGCCTATGCACTGAGTTCCGGTACTCGGAATTCCGACCGGTTCCCGACTCGCGCTCCGCCGCTTCACGGCCGGGCGCCTGGCATGCGCTCCCCGGACCCTTACGAGTCAGTGCCCGATGTGCTTGCGAAGCCGGTCGTGCAGATCGACGAGCCGCTTGCCGCGCTTCGGACGCGCCTCGATGTTGCCGAAGACCGAGAAGCCGCGGATGAACACCACCGGGGCCTGAGGGTCGGCGTCCTCGTTGGTCCTCACCTCGAAGTTCCCGAAGACGCCTGTGCCGAACCCCCGCAGGGTGATGTTCTCCGGGACCCGGACCTCGACATTGCCGAAGACGGACGTCGCGTTGATCTCGATGTGCTGCTGCTCGAACACCGCCTCGGTGAGGTCGATCTCGACGCTGCCGAAGACGGAGACGGCACGGGTGCGCACGCCGGGACGCCAACGGCCTCTGCGGGTCGAGCTGCTGAACACGGCGACGAGGTTCTCGGTGGCGACCGGTCCGGTCGGCGGCGTGGGCGGGGCCCACGCGGGGGCCGGCGCCACGGGCCGGTGCGGGCCGGCCGCGGGCAGGTCCCGTACCAGCGGCTCGAGTTCGCCGAGGGTCTTGGCCGCGTACGCGCTGTCGATCCGCTCGGAGTGCTCCTCGGCGGTCAGCCGGCCGTCGGCCAGCGCGTCCCGGAGGATGTCGGAGATCCGGTCCCGGTCGGCGTCGGACGCACGTACGGCTGAGGGCTCATGCTTTTCCAGGTCCACCCGCCGAGCATACCGAGACACGATAGATCGCGATAGTGGCGGATGAGGCGTTCCCCACTGAGCCCTACCTCACAACCCCGGCCAGTCCGGCAGGTCCTACCCTGGTTGACGCGCTGTCAATGGACGCCAGCGCCGCCGTCTGCCGAGTGAGGAATGGCCGTGCCCGAGTTTGCGTACACCGATCTGCTCCCCCTGGGAGAGGACACCACCCCGTACCGGCTGGTGACCTCCGAAGGCGTCTCCACCTTCGAGGCGGACGGGCGTACGTTCCTCAAGGTCGCCCCGGAGGCGCTGCGCACGCTCGCCGCCGAGGCCATGCACGACATCTCGCACTACCTGCGGCCGGCCCACCTTGCACAGCTGCGGCGCATCATCGACGACCCAGAGGCGTCCTCGAACGACAAGTTCGTCGCCCTCGACCTGCTCAAGAACGCCAACATCGCGGCGGCCGGTGTGCTGCCCATGTGCCAGGACACCGGCACGGCGATCGTCATGGGCAAGCGCGGCCAGAACGTCCTCACGGAGGGCGGCGACGAGGAAGCCCTCTCACGGGGCGTCTTCGACGCGTACACCAAGCTGAACCTGCGCTACTCGCAGATGGCTCCCCTCACCATGTGGGAGGAGAAGAACACCGGCTCCAATCTGCCCGCCCAGATCGAGCTGTACGCGACCGACGGCGGCGCGTAC
The DNA here is from genome assembly GCF_040682335.1 of Streptomyces sp. NPDC051219. NCBI lineage: Bacteria > Bacillati > Actinomycetota > Actinomycetes > Kitasatosporales > Streptomycetaceae > Streptomyces > Streptomyces sp. NPDC051219. Next base: position 34,967 of record NZ_JBFBAS010000008.1, on the reverse strand, counting down.
AAGTTCCTCTTCATGGCGAAGGGCGGCGGCTCCGCCAACAAGTCCTTCCTCTTCCAGGAGACGAAGGCGGTCCTCAACGAGGGCTCCATGATGAAGTTCCTGGAGGAGAAGATCCGCTCACTCGGCACGGCCGCCTGCCCGCCGTACCACCTGGCGATCGTCGTGGGCGGCACGTCCGCGGAGTTCGCGCTGAAGACCGCGAAGTACGCCTCGGCGCACTACCTCGACGAGCTGCCCTCCGAGGGCTCCCCCGCCGGTCACGGCTTCCGTGACAAGGAGCTGGAGGAGAAGGTCTTCGAACTGACCCAGAAGATCGGCATCGGCGCGCAGTTCGGGGGCAAGTACTTCTGCCACGACGTCCGCGTCGTCCGGCTGCCGCGCCACGGCGCCTCGCTGCCCGTGGCGATCGCCGTGTCCTGCTCGGCCGACCGCCAGGCCGTCGCGAAGATCACCGCCGAGGGCGTGTTCCTGGAGCAGCTGGAGACCGATCCGGCGCGCTTCCTGCCGGACACCACCGACGAGCACCTGGAAAGCGCCGGCGACGTCGTACGGGTGGACCTGAACCGGCCCATGGACGACGTGCTCGCCGAGCTCAGCAAGTACCCGGTCAAGACCCGGCTCTCGCTGACCGGTCCGCTGGTGGTGGCACGCGACATCGCGCACGCCAAGATCAAGGAGCGGCTGGACGCGGGCGAGGACATGCCGCAGTACCTCAAGGACCACCCGGTCTACTACGCGGGTCCGGCCAAGACCCCCGAGGGCTACGCCTCCGGCTCCTTCGGCCCGACCACGGCCGGCCGTATGGACAGTTATGTCGAGCAGTTCCAGGCGGCGGGCGGCTCCAAGGTCATGCTGGCCAAGGGCAACCGCTCCAAGCAGGTCACCGACGCGTGCGGCACGCACGGCGGCTTCTACCTGGGCTCGATCGGCGGTCCGGCAGCGCGGCTCGCGCAGGACTGCATCAAGAAGGTCGAGGTCGTCGAGTACGAGGAACTCGGCATGGAAGCGGTCTGGAAGATCGAGGTGGAGGACTTCCCGGCGTTCATCGTGGTGGACGACAAGGGCAACGACTTCTTCACCGAGCCGGCCCCGGCCCCGACCTTCACGTCCATTCCGGTCCGGGGCCCCGGGCTCGGATAGTTCCTGCCGCGGTGCTTCGCCGGACGGGCTGACCGCCCAGCCCGTCCGGCGACCGAGGACCCGGGCCCTCTACGCGAACCGCTGGTTCGCCGCGCCCGTGCAGGTCTGGAGCCGCAGCGGCTCCCTCGGCCCCGCGAGGGTGAGGCAGAGGCCGGTGGCGGCCGCGGGGCGGAGCGTGTCCGACTGCCGCACGAACTGCTGGTTGGCGCCGCCGTGGCAGTTCCACAGGACGACCGCCGTGCCTGCCGTGTAGCTGCCGTTCGAGACGTCCAGGCAGCGGTCGTGCGTCAGCTCGGTGTGCAGGGACTTGCGGCCGGCGTCGTACCACCAGCCCTGGTTGCGGGCACCGTTGCAGTCCCAGCCTCCGACCTTGGCGCCGTTGCGGCTGTTGGCGCTGTAGACGTCCACGCAGGTGCCGGTGGACGCGTTTCTCAGCGGCTCGTACGCGTCGTCCCAGGCGCCCGGATGGAGCTGAGGCGTCCCGGTGCTCGCCGGATCCGCGCAAGCGGCCTCACTCAGGCCGGAGTTGTAGAGCTGGGTCAGGCACGAGGCGAACGCGGCGTGGCCCCGTACGTTCGGGTGGAAGGACTGACGCACCGAGTTCGAGTCCGGGGGGAAGGGATTGGTGAGGTCGACGTAGAGTCCGCGCGCCCATGCGTCGTCCATGCACACCTCGTGGCCGTGGAACAGGCGGGAGTTGTCGAGGTAGAGCGCTCCGGAGTTCTTCGCCGCCCGGCGCATCCCGCTCTGGAAGCCGGGTACGGCGGTGTTGCGGGCCCAGACGGCGTCCTGGTCGTAGCCGGTGCACCCGCCCGGGATCTTCCCGGGATAATTCGGGTTGTCGTAGATGTCGGGGCCGATGGGGCCGGGATAGCCCATGACGACCAGCTTGTAGTCGCCGTCGGCGTAGCCCGCGTCGCGCATGACGGTGCGCAGATCCGCCACCGTCGCCTCGACCTTGGGCACCAGGCCGTCGATGCGGCCCTGCCAGCCCGGGTTGTACTTGGGCTCGCAGGCGCCCTGGAACGTGAACCACCGGGTGACGCAGTCGGTGATCACCGGCCCGAACTGGAGGTCGTCGTTGGCGCCGGCGACCAGCAGCACCATCTTGATCCGGGTGTTGCGGGCCTTGATGGCGAGGTTGTCGCTCTGCACGAGTTCGTCGGCGTGCTGCTTGCTGCCGCCGATGCGGATGTTGCCGGTACCGGCGCCGGAGCAGGACACGTTGTACGTGACGTCCGCGGGTATCGCGGTGCGGTGGATGGCGGCGTCGGGCGAGCGGTGGCACCAGTTCGACGGGCCGTTGGTGCCGGGTTCGTACGTGCCGACGCCCTCGCCGGAAATCTCGCTGTCGCCGAGGGAGATGAGGCCGGTCTTGCGCTCAGCGAGCGGGCGTTCGGCGGGGCTGCCGTACAGCTTGGCGGCTTCGGTGGCGCGGATGGTCTCGAGTGCGGGTGGCAGGGGGGTGGATGCGGGGGCGGCCGGTGCCGGGGCCGCCTGGGCCGTGGGGGTGATTGCGGTGAGTCCGCCGAGGGCGGCCGCGAGCGCCGCGAGAGCGGCGACGGTACATCTGAGTCTGGGTCTGGTGCGTGTCATGAACGCCTCCCCGATTTCAGTGTTACCGAAGGTATTTACTGGCCAGTAAGGGACTTGGGAACACTGCGAACAAGACAATTGCTCAGCTTTTCAGGAGGTACGACAACATGACGACCGATGAGAACGCCAACCTGACCGGGGCTCAGTACCGCACCGAGCACGACTCCATGGGTGAGGTGCGGGTCCCCGCGCACGCCAAGTGGCGGGCCCAGACCCAACGTGCGGTGGAGAACTTCCCCATCTCCGGCCTGCGTCTGGAGCGCGCCCACATCGAGGCCCTGGCCCGGATCAAAGCGGCGGCGGCCAAGGTGAACGCGGAACTGGGCGTACTGGACAAGGACATCGCGCAAGCGATTGAGCAGGCCGCGGCCGAGGTCGCCGAGGGCCGCTGGGACGAGCACTTCCCGGTTGACGTCTTCCAGACCGGGTCGGGCACCTCGTCCAACATGAACGTGAACGAGGTCATCGCCACCCTCGCCGGCGAGCGGATCGGCCGTCAGGTCCATCCCAACGACCACGTCAATGCGTCGCAGTCGTCCAACGACGTCTTCCCGTCCTCCATCCACATCGCCGCGACCGCCGCTGTGACGGGCGACCTCATCCCGGCCCTGGAGCATCTCGCGGCCTCGCTGGAGCGGAAATCAGCCGAATTCGACCAGGTTGTCAAGGCCGGCCGCACCCACCTGATGGATGCGACGCCGGTCACCCTCGGCCAGGAGTTCGGCGGTTACGCGGCCCAGATCCGGGCCGGCGTCGAACGGCTGACGTCCGCTCTCCCGCGCCTCGCGGAACTCCCCCTCGGCGGCACCGCGGTGGGCACCGGCATCAATACCCCGCCCGGTTTCTCGGCCGCCGTCATCGCCGAGGTGGCCCACAGCACCGGCCTGCCGCTGACCGAGGCCCGGAACCACTTCGAGGCGCAGGGAGCGCGGGACGGGCTGGTGGAGACTTCCGGCCAACTCCGGACCGCCGCGGTCGCGCTGACGAAGATCTGCAACGATCTGCGCTGGATGGCGAGCGGCCCGCGCACCGGACTGGCCGAGATCAGTCTTCCGGATCTCCAGCCGGGCTCGTCGATCATGCCGGGCAAGGTGAACCCGGTGATCCCGGAGGCGGTCCTGATGGTCGCGGCCCAGGTGACCGGCAACGACACCACGGTTGCGGTGGCCGGCGCCTCGGGCAATTTCGAACTCAACGTCATGCTGCCGGTGATGGCCAAGAACGTGCTGGAATCCGTACGGCTGCTCGCCAACGCCGCCCGCCTGCTGGCCGACCGTACCGTCGACGGCATCACGGCGAACGCCGAGCGGGCCCGGGAGTACGCCGAGTCCTCCCCGGCCGTGGTCACGCCGCTCAACAAGTACATCGGGTACGAGGAAGCCGCCAAGGTGGCCAAGAAGTCGCTGGCCGAACGGAAGACCATTCGTGAGGTCGTCCTCGAATCCGGCTATGTGGAGCGTGGAGACCTCACCCTGGAACAGCTGGACGAAGCCCTGGACGTGCTGCGTATGACCCGACCCTGACCTGCGCCCTTACCCGGCCCGCCCGGCGTCGTGATCTATACCGCAGCGCCCGGCGGCGCCCGCCCCTAGGATCTGCGCATGACAGGTACGACGGGCACTTCCCGCTGGGCACCGGGGGACCACATCCTGTGGCGCTACCGCGGCAATGCCGTGGAGGGAAACGGCCATGTCCACATCTGCCGCCCGGTGACCGTTGTCGAGGACACCCCGGATCTGCTGGCGGTGTGGATGGCGCCGGGCACCGAGTGCGTGAGGCCCGTACTCGCGGACGGCACGCCCGTGCACCACGAGCCGCTCGCCACCCGCTACACCGCGCCCCGAACCACCGTCCGCTCGCGGTGGTTCGGCACGGGTGTGCTGAAACTGGCCCGGCCCGGCGAACCGTGGTCGGTCTGGCTGTTCTGGGAGCGCGGCTGGCGCTTCAAGAACTGGTACGTCAACCTGGAAGCCCCGCGCACCCGCTGGGCCCGCGGCGTCGACTCCGAGGACCACTTCCTCGACATCTCCGTGTACCCCGACCGCAGCTGGTGCTGGCTGGACGAGGACGAGTTCGCACAGGCTCAGCGGGTCGGACTGATGAACGCGGCACAGGCCCGGCGCGTAAGAAAGGCGGGGCATGCCGCGGTCGAGGTGATCACGGCGTGGGGCCGCCCGTTCTGCGACGGCTGGCAGGACTGGCGCCCGGACCCGCGGTGGACTGTGCCGGTACTTCCGGACGACTGGGACCGCACCCCGGCGCATATGACCTCATGAGACCCTTGATGCGCCCCGGGGGTTCAAACGTAGGATCGTCCTCCGTATGGCCGCACAGTCACAATTCCGTTGCCATGCACAGATCTTGAGCGAACGTCACAAGAGGAAGACGAGAGGGGCCGAGAAAGAGGAGTTGACGGTGTCCCACCCGCTGAGCGGGTATACCGCGACTGAGTTGAGTGCAGCGCACATCCAGCGCAAACGGACGGAATCCCACGCGTGACGGAGTACTCCACCTCCCACGAAGGCCCGCAGCCCGGAGCTGCCCGGCCGACCGCGCCCGCGGACCCGCGCGGGGCGCTGCAGCGGCGTTCCGGAACGGCCGCCGGAACCCCGGCAGGCGCCCCCGCGGACGTCGTCCCCGCCCAGCCGCGGTCCGCCGCGTCGCCGCGCCCCAGGCCCCGGGAGGACGGACCGGGATCCGCCGCCGCGGACGGCCACGGCAAGGCAGAGGCGCACGGCAACGCGGACCTCCTCGCTCAGGCCGACGGCCACGTCAAAGCCGACGCACACGTCCAGGCGGCCGACGCACGCGGCATGGCGGGCTCCGCGGCCACCCCGGGCGCCCGTGGCGTCGCCGCCGATCCCCCGGGCATACGCGCGGACGCCGGCCCGGCGGCCGATCCCGCGATGGCCCGGCGCGAGGGCGACCGGCTGCGGTTCGTGGGCGCCGCCACCCGGCGGATCGCGCGCGGCATAGACCTCGACGAGATCGTGCTGGGACTCTGCAGGGCCACCGTGCCGACGTTCTCCGACGCAATCCTCGTGTACCTGCGCGACCCGCTGCCGGTCGGCGACGAACGGCCCGCCGGTCCCGTGGTGTTACGGCTCAGGCGGACCGACCGGCTCCGGCCGATCGACGAGGGCACGGACAACAACGCCGACCCGGAGACCGACCCGGTCAGGCAGCACCTGTTCATGCAGGCCGACCTGCCGGCCGCCGAACTGTGCGAGATCCGGCCCGGCGGTGCGCTCGACGAGGTGCTCCGGGGCGTACGGCCGGTGTTCGGCGCTTCCGCCGCCGCGCGCGCCGCGCTGCCGGAACTGCTGGGCGAGGACCATCCGGTGCCGAACGGGCACCGGGCGATCCTCGCCCCGCTGCGCGGCCGACGCCGCGTCATCGGTGCGGCGGTGTTCCTGCGGCGTCCCGAAAGGCCGGCGTTCGAACCCAACGACCTGCTCGTGGCGGCCCAGTTGGCCACCCACACCGCGCTCGGCATCGACAAGGCCGTGCTGTACGGGCGTGAGGCCTACATCGCCGACGAACTGCAGCGCACCATGCTCCCCGACTCGCTGCCCCAGCCGACCGGCGTCCGGCTCGCCAGCCGGTATCTGCCGGCCGCCGAGACGGCCCGGGTCGGCGGCGACTGGTACGACGCGATCCCGCTGCCGGGCAGCCGGGTGGCGCTGGTCGTCGGCGATGTCATGGGCCACTCCATGACCTCCGCAGCGATCATGGGCCAGCTGCGCACCACCGCGCAGACACTGGCCCAGCTCGACCTGCCCCCGGCGGAGGTGCTGCACCACCTCGACGAGCAGGCCCAGCGGCTCGGCTCGGACCGCATGGCGACCTGCCTGTACGCCGTGTACGACCCGGTGTCGCACCGGATCACCATCGCCAACGCCGGCCATCCGCCGCCCGTGCTGCTGCACCTCGGCGGCCGCGCCGAGGTGCTGCGGGTGCCGCCCGGCGCGCCCATCGGCGTCGGTGGCGTCGACTTCGAGGCGGTCGAACTGGACGCCCCGGCCGGCGCCACCCTGCTCCTCTACACAGACGGCCTGGTGGAGTCCCGGCTGCGCGACGTCTGGACCGGTATCGAGCTGCTGCGGGAGCGGCTCGCGGCCACCGCCCAGCTGACCGGGCCGGACCACCCGCCGCCGCTGGAGGCGCTCTGCGACGACGTCCTGGACATGCTCGGGCCGGGCGACCGGGACGACGACATCGCGCTGCTCGCCGCCCGCTTCGACGGGATCGCGCCGAGCGATGTCGCGTACTGGTTCCTTGAGCCGGAGGAACGAGCCCCCGGGCGGGCCCGCCGACTGGCCCGGCGCGCGCTGGCCCGCTGGGACCTGGAGGAGCTCTCCGACTCGGTGGAGCTGCTGGTCAGCGAGGTGGTGACGAATGCCGTGCGGTACGCCGAGCGGCCCGTCACGCTGCGCCTGCTGCGTACGGACGTACTGCGCTGCGAGGTCGGCGACGACTCCCCGCAGCTGCCTCGGCAGCGCCGGGCACGGGACACCGACGAGGGAGGCCGGGGACTGTTCCTGGTCAACCGGCTGGCGCGGCGGTGGGGCGCGACTCGGCTGAGCAGCGGAAAGGTGGTCTGGTTCGAGCTGGCGGCGCCGTCTCGGACGTAGCAGTGGGCGCCCTTGTGTGGTCTCGGGCGTTTCTTCGCCGGCGTCCTTATCAAGACCGACCAGGGCATCGACTTCCTGCCCCAGGCCGAGGCGGACGAACTCGCCGGCCATGACGCGGACCGGCACCGCCGCGATCTGTACGAGTCGATCGAGTCCGGAAACGCGCCGAGCTGGACCATGAAGGTGCAGGTCATGCCGTTCCAGGACGCCCCGGACTACCGGTTCAACCCGTTCGACCTGACCAAGGTGTGGCCACACGGCGACTACCCGCTGATCGACGTCGGCCGGATGACGCTCGACAGGAACCCGGAGGACCACTTCATCCATGTCGAGCAGGCCGCCTTCGAGCCCTCGAACATGGTGCCGGGCATCGGCCCGTCCCCGGACAAGATGCTGCTCGGCCGGCTCTTCTCGTACCCCGACACCCACCGATACCGGATCGGCCCGAACTACGCGCAGCTGCCGCCCAACCGGCCGCGCACGCAGGTCAACTCGTACGCGAAGGACGGCCCGATGCGGTACGAGCCGGCCCGGACCGCCCGCCCCTACGCACCGAACTCCTATGGCGGGCCGGCCGCCGCGGTTGAGCAGTTCGGCGACCCTGCGGGCTGGGCCACCGCGGGCGACATGGTGCGCGAGGCGTACTCCCTGCACCGCGAGGACGACGACTGGGGCCAGCCGGGCACGATGGTCCGCGAGGTCCTGGACGACGCGGCGCGCGACCGGCTCGTGTCCAACGTCACCGGCCACCTGAGCGCCGGGGTCTCGCGTCCGGTGCTGGACCGGGTCCTGCAGTACTGGCGCAACATCGACAAGGACATCGGCGACCGGATCGCGAAGAACGTGAACGGCACCTGACCGCTCGCCGCTCTCCCCCGGCCGCCGGCACCCTAGGGCCTCGGCGGCCGCAGGGTGTTCTCGTCGCCCCCGGTGTCGCCGCCGGTGCTGCCGTTGCCGCCGCCGGTGTCACCGCCGCCCGTGTCGCCGCCGGGTCCGCCGATCAGGCCGCCGTCGGCCGACTCCGTCGGGTCGGGCGTGGTGGTCGGATCCGGGGTCCGGGTGGGCGTACGCGTCGGGTCCGGCTCACCCGTCGGGGTGTTGGTCGGGTCCGGCTCCTGCGTCTCGGTCGGCTCCTGGGTCGGGGTCTGGGTCGCTTCGACCACACCCATGTCCGTCTCCAGGTCGAACCGCTGGTTCACGTCGCCGCCGGCCAGGGCTTCGGACGTGTACTGCTTCCAGATCCTGGCCGGGAAGCCACCGCCGTTGGCGCGGCCGGAGTTGGCAGTTCCGGTCAGCGAGACCTGACCGCCGCCCTCCTTGGTGGACTCGCCGAACAGCGCCACGACCGTGGTGAGTTCGGGTGTGTAGCCGGTGAACCAGGCGGACTTGTTCTGCTCGGAGGTACCGGTCTTGCCGGCCGCCTCGTAGGAGCTGGACTTCACCGCGTTCGCCGAGCCCTCGTTCACGACGCCCGTCAGCACCTTGGTGACCGTGTCGGCGCTCTCGCGGCTGATCGCCTGCCCGCCGAGCGGCTCGGGCAGGTCGGCCTCGCGGCTTTCGTGCTTGGCGGCCTTCACGATCGCCGGGGTGACCTTCTCGCCGTGGTTGTCGAGGGTCGCGTAGGCGGCCGCCATGTCCAGCGTGCTTGAGCCCATCGGGCCGAGCGACATCGCCGGCCGCTCGTCGAACGCGCCCCGGTCCTTCATACCGAGGTCGAGCGCGGTCTTCTTCACCTTGTCCGGTCCGACGTCCACGATCATCTGGGCGTAGACGGAGTTGAGCGAGTGGTTCGTCCCCTTCTGGACCGTGACCGGACCCCAGCTCCTGTTGTCCAGGTTCTGCGGGGCGAAGGGGGTGTCGCTGCCCTCGACCGGACGGCGGCTGGTGCCGTCGTAGACGGTGTTGGGCTTGATCGGCTTGCCGTCCTGGGTGACCGACCCGTTCTCCATGGCGGAGGCGAGCACGAACGGCTTGAAGGTCGAGCCCGGCTGGTAGTCGGTCCGGGTGGCGTTGTTGATCCAGTGCTTGGTGGCGTCCGTGCCGCCGTACATCGCGACCACGCGTCCGGTCTTCGGGTCGACCGAGGTCGCTCCGGCCTGCACAGTCGCGTCGACCTGGTTCTTCTTGCGGTCGAGCTTGGACTCGAGCTGGTCCTCGACGGCCTGCTCGAGCTTCTTCTGCTTCTTCTCGTCGATGTTGAGCGTGATCGTCCAGCCGCCGGCATCCAGGTCCTGCTTGGACACCCCGGACCGCTCCAGCTCCGCCCTGGCCGCCTCGACAAGGTAGCCGGTCTGGCCCTCCAGACCGGGCGCGGCCTTCGGCGCGTTGGGTATGGGGAACTTCAGGGTGGCGCGCTTCGCCTCGTCGAGCTTCCCCATGTCGATCATGTGTCCGAGGATGATGTCCCAGCGCTCCTGGACGAACTTCCGGCCGGTCGGGGTGGCCGCGTGCCAGTCGTAGGAGCTGGGCGCCTGGAGCAGAGCGGCAAGGTACGCACCCTGCGCGACGTTCAGCTTGTCCGCGTCGATGCCGTAGTACGCCTGGGCAGCGGCCTGGATGCCGTGCGCACCCCGCCCGTAGTAACTGGTGTTGATGTACCCCGCGAGGATGTCGTCCTTGTCCATGCGCTGGTCGACCTTGAGCGAGATCACCAGTTCCTTGAGCTTGCGGGTGACCGACTGGTCCTGTTCGAGGTAGTAGTTCTTGACGTACTGCTGGGTGATCGTCGAGCCGCCCTGCTTGCCCTTGCCCGAGAGGGTGTTGAGCAGGCCGCGGGCTGTGCCCTTGAAATCGATGCCGGAGTCCTCGTAGAAGGACTTGTTCTCGGCGGCGAGGAAGGTCATCTGGACGTCTCTGGGGATCCGGTCGAGTCCGACGATCTGCCGGTTCACCCCCTGGCCGGTGCGGGCCAGGACCTTCTTGCCGTCGCTGTACTTGAAGATGTTGCTCTGCAGCCGGGCCTGCGCGTTGGGCTGCGGCTCGTCCACATAGAGGTAGAGCGCCACGAACGCGCCCATCACGAGCAGGCAGAGACCGAAGAAGGTGCCCAGCATCTTCTTCCAGGAGAAGAAGCGGCGTATGCCGCCCGGCTTCTTCGCCTTCCTCGCCCGGCGTGCACCGCCCTGCCGTGCTCGTCGTGCTTCTGCTCGGCCCATGACTCCATTGCTCCGCTCGTCAACCCCGACGTCAGCTCAGAAAGCTAACACCGCGCCTGTGGACAAAGGTCAGCCAATCCGGACCTTCCGGACGTGACAATGAGCACCCGTCTCACCGGAACCGACTCCTGGGGGCTGTGCATGGTTGCGAGCGAGTGTAATCTGATATCAGTTTGCTAGATCGCAGAACGACAGAAACGGGGACCAGTCATGACCGAGACCGCCACCACGGACCTCCCACAGATGCCCGAACCGCGCGTCCGCGAGTTCGCCGCCCGCAGCATCGGCGGAGGTCTCGCTCTCCTCCTCGGCCTGCTCGGTCTGGCCGGCGGCATTGTCCTCGTCGTCGCCGGCGCCGCGGCGGGATCCGACGGCGTCAAGGCGGCCCTGATCATCACGGGCGTCTTGGTCGCCATCGCCTCGTTCCTCGCGATGTGCGGGCTGAACATGGTGGCGCCGGGCGAGGCCCGTGTCGTCCAGCTCTTCGGCCGGTACCGCGGCACGATCCGCACCGACGGGCTGCGCTGGGTCAATCCGCTGACCTCACGCGCGAAGATCTCGACCCGGGTGCGCAACCACGAGACCGCCGTACTCAAGGTCAACGACGCCTACGGCAACCCCATCGAGCTCGCCGCGGTCGTCGTCTGGAAGGTCGAGGACACCGCGCAGGCGATGTTCGAGGTCGACGACTTCCTGGAGTTCGTCTCCACCCAGACCGAGGCCGCCGTCCGTCACATCGCCATCGAGTACCCGTACGACGCCCATGACGAGGACGGCCTCTCGTTGCGCGGCAACGCCGAGGAAATCACCGAGAAGCTCGCCATAGAACTGCACGCGCGGGTGGAGGCGGCCGGTGTCCACATCATCGAGTCCCGCTTCACCCACCTCGCCTACGCCCCCGAGATCGCCTCGGCGATGCTCCAGCGCCAGCAGGCCGGCGCCGTTGTCGCCGCCCGCAAGCAGATCGTGGAGGGCGCGGTCGGCATGGTGGAGATGGCGCTCACCCGGATCGCCGAGCAGGACATCGTGGAGCTCGACTCCGAGCGGAAGGCGGCGATGGTCAGCAATCTGATGGTGGTGCTGTGTGGCGACCGGGCCGCCCAGCCCGTCCTCAACACCGGCACGCTTTACCAGTGACGGACCCCGGGAGCCCGCAGGGCAGGCCGCAGCAGCGCAAGCAGGTGCTGCTGCGGCTGGACCCGCTGGTGTACGAGGCACTGGCCCGCTGGGCGGGCGACGAACTGCGCAGCGCGAACGCGCAGATCGAGTTCCTGCTGCGGCGGGCGCTTGCCGAATCGGGCCGGCTGCCCGGCGGCACCGGCCCGATCCCCCGCCGGGGGCGGCCGCCGAGGGCCGCCGCACAGGACGCCGCGCAGGCAACCGCGCAGGACGCCGGGCGGGAGCCCGCACCAGACTCCGGCGAGGCGGAGGAGCCCCGTACGGAATCGTGACAATCGCAGGTGCCCTGGGGAAAGAAAGGCCAGCTCACCATCTCTGCCCTCAAGGAGACCGCCCGGATCGGCTCCTGCCGCGACGGCGACGTCTTCCTCGCCCAGGGCGGCGAAGATGCCGGCGGCATGGACGAGTACGGGCGGCCCGGCAGCCGGCTCGTGATCGACCCGTCGTACAGCGGCGGCGGCTCCGAGGGTGCCGAGATCGCGTGGACCGTGCCGGGCAGCGCACAGCGTCTGCCCTCTCGCCCGGACCCCACCGGCACCGAACGCGGCGGCGTCCTCGCCACCCCGGGCGCGCTCGCCCGGGTGCCCGGCGCGCCGATGCAGTACACGGTGTTCGTCAGACTGGACCCGCGCGAGCCGGCAGCCGCGGACCGGGTGCGCAACCTCGCCTCCCGGGCGAACCCGCTGGGGTTCGTGATTACCGTGCAGGCGACCGAGACGTCGACCAAGTTCGCGAGCATCCGCAAGGGGCTGTTCATCGGGGCGACCGGCGTGCTGGTCCTCATCGGTGCCAGCCTCCTGGTCTCCACACTGGAGCAACTACGAGAGCGCCGAAAGCTGTTGTCCGCCCTGGTGGCGTTCGGCACCCGCCGCGTCACACTCAGCTGGTCCATCCTGTGGCAGACCGCCGTCCCGGTCGCGCTCGGGCTCGCCCTCGCCTCCGTCGTGGGGATGGCACTCGGCTCGGTTCTGCTGAGGATGGCGGGCACGGACGTCGCCGTCGACTGGATGCCGGTCGCCACCATGACGGGCATCGGGGCCGGTGTGGTTCTGCTGGTCACCGCACTCTGCCTGCCCCCGCTGTGGCGGTTGATGCGCCCGGACGGCCTGCGCACCGAATGACCGGCCCGCCCTGACAGCCCGCCCCTGACAGCCCGCCCTGACAGCCCGCCGCTCCCGGTGCGGACCGCTACTCGGCGGGCCACACCGGGAGCGGCCGCATCGCCTCCCGCAGCGCGTCCGCGAAGGCGGTGAACTCCTCCTGCCGGGCCGCGCCCGTACGCATCGCCAGCGCGACCCGGCGGGACGGCGCCGGGTCGGCGAAGTACCCGGTGGCCAGGTGGTCGTTGCGGCTGGTCTCCACCCGCAGGGCCGTACGCGGCAGCAGCGTCACCCCGAGGCCGCCCGCGACGAGCTGCACCAGGGTCGACAGCCCGGCCGCGGTGGTCGTCACCGCGGCCCCGTCCGTACGACCCGCCTCCCGGCAGATGTCGAGCGCCTGATCCCGCAGACAGTGCCCCTCGTCGAGCAGCAGCAGATCCAGCTCACGCAGCGCCTCGCGCGGAATGTCACTGCGCCCCGCGAGCCAGTGGTCACGCGGCGCCACCAGCACGAAATCCTCGTCGAACAAGGGCAGTTCGGTCACACCCGGCACCCCGAGAGGCACCGCGAGGAGCAACAGGTCGAGCCGCCCGCCGGACAGCCCCTCCAGCAGCGACGCGGTCTGCTCCTCGTGCACCTGAAGGTCCAGGTCGGGGTAGCGCTCATGAATCAGCCACAGCACAGTCGGCAGCAGATAGGGCGCCACCGTGGGAATCACCCCGAGCCGCAGCACCCCGGTGAAGGGTGCCCGTACCGCCTCGGCCTCCTCCACCAGATGCCCGACCGCGTCGAGGACCGCCTTCGCCCGCACGGCGAGCCGCTCTCCGGCGGACGAGAGGAGCACCTTGCGCGTCGTACGCTCCAGCAGCTGTACGCCAAGAGCATCCTCCAGCGCCGAGACGGCCCCCGACAGTGCGGGCTGACTCATCCCGATCGCGGCGGCCGCGTCCCGGAAGTGCAGATGCTCGGCCACGGCCGCGAAGGCACGCAGCTGGGCGAGGGTGGGCTGCTTGCCCCGGGCCGTTCCCCTCATACTGGGCGACACTGATAGGTACCTCCGATCGCGACGACCCACTCTAGCTATTTCCGCGATCAATGACTGACATGCCACCATCGGTGATCCGTCCAGCCCCCGTGGAAAACCCCCAAAAAGGGTATTTCCTCATTGCAAGGAGAGTTTGTGCTCACCGTCGGTGACAAGTTCCCCACGTACGACCTGACCGCCTGTGTCGACCTCGACGCGGACAAGGCGTTCGCCCAGATCCACAGCAAGTCCTACGAGGGCAAGTGGCGCGTGGTGTTCTTCTGGCCGAAGGACTTCACTTTCGTATGCCCCACCGAGATCGCCGCCTTCGGTAACCTGAACGACGAGTTCGCCGACCGCGACTGTCAGATCCTCGGTGTCTCCGGCGACTCCGAGTTCGTCCACCACGCCTGGCGCAAGGACCACGCCGACCTGCGTGACCTGCCCTTCCCGATGCTCGCCGACTCCAAGCACGAGCTCATGCGCGACTGCGGCGTCGAGGACGAGGACGGCTTCGCGCAGCGTGCGGTCTTCATCGTCGACCCGAACAACGAGATCCAGTTCACGATGGTGACCGCCGGTTCCGTGGGCCGGAACCCGAAGGAGGTCCTGCGGGTCCTCGACGCCCTGCAGACCGACGAGCTGTGCCCGTGCAACTGGAAGTCCGGCGAGGAAACCCTCGACCCGGTCAAGCTGCTGGCCGGTGAGTGACCCATGGCCCTCGACGAGCTGAAGTCCGCGATCCCGGACTACGCCAAGGACCTGCGGCTGAACCTCGGCTCGGTCATCGGCAACAGCGACCTCCCGCAGCAGCAGCTGTGGGGCACCGTCCTCGCCTGCGCGATCGCCTCGCGCTCGCCGAAGGTGCTGCGTGAGCTGGAGCCGGAGGCCAAGGCGAACCTGTCCGTCGAGGCGTACACGGCCGCCAAGTCGGCTGCCGCCGTCATGGCCATGAACAACGTCTTCTACCGGACCCGGCACCTGCTGTCGGACCCCGAGTACGGGACGCTGCGCGCGGGTCTGCGGATGAACGTCATCGGCAACCCGGGCGTGGAGAAGGTCGACTTCGAGCTGTGGTCGCTCGCCGTCTCCGCGATCAACGGCTGCGGTCAGTGCCTCGACTCGCACGAGCAGGTGCTCCGCAAGGCCGGCGTGGACCGCGAGACGATCCAGGAAGCCTTCAAGATCGCCTCGGTGATCCAGGCGGTCGGCGTGACCCTCGACTCCGAGGCCGCCCTCGCTGCCGAGTAGTCGCCCGTACGCAGGTACGAGAAGGGGCCCCGCGACCGGTCATCCGGTCCACGGGCCCCTTTTGTATGTGCCGGCTACTGCCCGAGCGCGCTCATGAGCGCCCGCATGTCCTCGATCATCAGACGCTGGATGCCATCGGTGGCGGGCTCGGGAGACTCCCCGGTGGGCGGGTCCTCCCCGTCGTAATTTACGCTCACCTCGACCCGGAGGGTGAACACGGCTCCTCCGTCCCGGACCACCAGCTGCGGCCCGGTGAGGGCATCGTCGGTCACCACGAACGCCTGGTCCCCGAGACCAGGAACCTCCGTCCGGGTAACCACACCCGGGTACAACTCGTGCGGTACGAGGTTCGCCTCGAACTCCGCCGCCGGGTCGGTCTCCTTGTGCAGCTCCACGGCGGCCCAGGCGGAGTACGCCAGGAACCAGCCGTCCTTGGACGCGGTCGGCTCCCCGAAGGCAATCGAGCAGTTCGCCCGGTCCACGGCAGCGTGCGGGTGCACCGCTCCGAGCGGTTCGTCCTCCCGTCTGCCGAGTTCCCGGGCCAGCGCGGGCACTTGCGCCTCGTCGCACAGGTCTCCGTTCACCCGGTACCCGCGCAGGTCCGGCCCCCGGTCGTCGCCGGACAGGGCATAGAGGCCGCCCGCCCAGACGGCGGACGCCACGACTGCCCCGCCCAGGGCCCACAGCCAGGGTCGTAGGCCGCGGAGCTCTCGCGGCCCTCGCGGCTCGTCGGCCTCCGGGCCGATGGTTTCGGCCAGTTCCGTGGTTCCGAATTCCCCCACCATCTCCGGCTCGGAGATCACGACTGTCCTTCCCGGTCCGCCGCCGGCTCGAACGACGTGGCGCCGTGGGACGCCGGGCCGATGCGTAGCGTCTGTTCGCGGGAGTACGCCCGCAGGGAGCCGACCACCGTATTGGTCACGGCCACCAGCGGTACCGCCACCACCGCACCGCCGATGCCCGCGACCAGGCCACCCCCGGCGACGGCGAGGACCACCGCGAGGGGATGCACGCGGACGGCGCGGCCCAGGATGAACGGCTGGAGTACGTGGCCTTCGATCTGCTGGACGGCGAGGACGACGACCAGCACCATCAGCGCGGTGAACACGCCCTGGGTCACAAGGGCGACGACCACTGCCAGCGCTCCGGAGACAACCGCGCCGACGAGGGGGATGAAGGCGAACAGGAAGATGAAGACGGCCAGCGGTACGGCCATGGGGACATCGAGGAAGTAGATGCCGAGGCCGATGAAGATCGCGTCGATCATGGCCACTATCACCGTGCCACGCACGTAGGCGGTGAGCGTGCGCCAGGCACGCGGCCCGGCGGCGGCGACCCCCGGACGTGCCTGGCCGGGCACGAGCTTGAGGACCCATTGCCAGATGCTCTTGCCGTCGTACAGCAGGAAGAGCGTCGAGAACATCGCCAGGAGCATGCCGGTGAGGAGCTCGACCATCACGGTCACGCCCTGGAGTCCCGCCGAGGTGATCTCCTCGGTGTTCGTCCCGACCGTGTCGCTGAGGTTCTGCGCGATGTCGTTGATCTGCTTGTTGGTGACGTGGAACGGGCTGTCCAGCGCCCAGCGCTTGAGTTCGTCGATGCCGTCCCGCACCCGGTCGGAGAGGTTGTCGAGGTTCTCCATGACCTGCCAGACCACGAACCAGCCGACGAGTCCGATAATGACGAAGCCGGCGACGGCGGTGACGGCCGTGGCGAGTCCGCGCGGCAGGCCGAGCCGCCTGAGCCGGGCGACGGTGGGCTGGAGGAGCGCGGTGATCAGGAGTGCCGCGACGAACGCGAGTACCACCAGGCGGATCTCGCTGATGATCCGCATCAGAACCCAGAGCATGCCCGCCAGTACGAGCAGCCGCCAGCTCGCCTCGGCCGCGACCCGCACGCCCCAGGGGACGGCGTCCACGGGGTGCGGCCTGGCCGCGACGGCCGGTGCGTAGGCGGGCGGCGCGGGTACGTGATCAGGAGCCGAGGCCGATGCCTGGACAGGGGCTTCCCGGGGACGGCTCGCATGACCGGCGTGATCCGCGTGGTCCGCTTCGGCCATGTCCTCGTCGTCGTCCGCCTGGCTTGCGGCGCGGCGCTCGTTGAGGCGCTCTTCCATCCGGGTCAGCCCGGCTCCGAGGCGGCCCAGCCAGCCTGGCATTTTCGACATGATGCTTCCCTTCCCCCGGGGCGACCGTACACGCACGGAGCCCCTCACCGTAGAGACGGCGAGGGGCTCCGCGAAGTTGACGTCGACCAGCCCCTTTTCGGGGTGTCGGGCCTGGTCAGTACCAGTGGTTGGCCTGCCAGAAGCTCCAGGCACCGCACGGGCTGCCGTAGCGGCTGTCCATGTAGTTGAGGCCCCACTTGATCTGGGTCGCGGGGTTGGTCCGCCAGTCGGCGCCCGCGGAGGACATCTTGGAGCCGGGCAGCGCCTGGACGAGGCCGTAGGCACCGGAGGACGGGTTCTGCGCCCGGTAGTTCCAGGTGGACTCGTGGTTCACGATGTTGCTGAAACACTGGAACTGGTCGGCCGGCACCATCTGGCGCGCGATTGCCTTGACCTGCTCGACGGTGTACGAGCTCTGCACCGAGAACGATGACGCGTCGCGGGCCGCGGAACGGCTGGCAGCCTGCTCGGCTTCCTTTGCCTCGCGCTCCCGCTCCGCCTTCTCCTCGGCGGCTTCCTTCTTCGCCTTGGCGTCCTTGGCGGCCTGCAGTCGTGCGGCCTCCTCGGCGGACTTCTTGGCCGCGGTGTCCGCGGCGGCAGCCTGGGCGTCGGCCTGCTGGGTCAGAGACGCGGTCTGGACCTGCGCCTGCTCGCCAACGGGTATGTCTGTGAGGAGTGTCGTGCCGGCTGCGGTCGCCTCGAGATCGTTCGAGGGCTGGGTGTTGCCCGAGGCAACACCCACGACGGCGCCGACTGTGGTGACCGCAGTGGCAGATGCCACGGCGAATCCCCGGACCGAGATCCGGCTCACACGGTGTCCTTCCAGCAGCTTCCGCAGCGGTGACCTCGCGGACGCAATCGTGCCCCTGACGCTGGCCTCCGATTGCGACTGGTCACTGGAGGCACGGGCCCGTGGGCAACTCCCTTGCGAGGAGTGCCGAGTGGTGCTCGGGCGGCATACGGCTTACGGCTGTTGAGTTGTGTGGTGCTCCGTACCTCAGGAGGTACAGGTGTGCCGTATGCGGGGCCTGACGGAAGCAAGACTCTGCCGGAAGGCGACGCCGCGAAGCAATTCCCCGTTGCGTGTGAAACCTCACACCTCGTTTGCCCCAGGAGTTTTACGGAAAGAGGCGCGCAGCGCGGCGCCGCCCGGCTAGGCTCCTGGGCCTTGCCGGGCGGCGCCAACTGCCTTGCCCCTTTTGCCTGGAGGATCCTCTGCGGCGTCCTACAGGAAGGGGGCCAAAGGTGCAGAGACCTACCCTTCCTCCAGCATTTCGGTCACAAGGGCGGCGATCTGCGAGCGCTCCGAGCGGGTGAGGGTGACATGCGCGAAGAGCGGATGCCCCTTCAGCTTCTCGACCACCGCCACCACTCCGTCGTACCGGCCGACCCTGAGGTTGTCGCGCTGGGCGACGTCGTGGGTGAGGACGACTCGGGAGTTGGCCCCGATCCGGGACAGAACGGTCAGCAGGACGTTCCGTTCCAGAGACTGCGCCTCGTCCACGATCACGAACGCGTCGTGCAGGGAGCGGCCCCGGATGTGGGTGAGCGGCAGCACCTCGAGCATGCCGCGGCCCAGTACCTCCTCGATCACTTCACGGCCGGCCACGGCGGAGAGAGTGTCGAACACCGCCTGCGCCCAGGGGCTCATCTTCTCGGCCTCGGTGCCGGGCAGGTATCCGAGCTCCTGCCCGCCCACCGCGTACAGCGGCCGGAAGACCATCACCTTCTGGTGCTGCCTGCGCTCCAGTACGGCTTCCAGCCCCGCACACAGCGCCAGCGCCGACTTTCCCGTCCCCGCCCGGCCGCCCATCGAGACGATGCCGATCTCGGGGTCGAGGAGCAGGTCGAGCGCGATGCGCTGCTCGGCGCTGCGGCCGTGGATGCCGAAGGCCTCCCGGTCGCCGCGGACGAGCCGCACATTGCCGTCGGCGGTGATACGGCCGAGGGCCTTGCCGCGCTCGGACTGGAGCACCAGGCCGGTGTGGACGGGCATTTCGCTCGCCTCCGGAACGTACAGCGTGTCCTCGGAGTAGAGGAGGTCCACCTGCTCCGCCGAGAGCGACATTTCGCTCATGCCGGTCCAACCGGAGTCGGTGATGGCCAGTTCGGCCCGGTATTCCTCGGCGAGCAACCCGACCGAGGAGGCCTTGATGCGCAGCGGCAGGTCTTTCGACACGACCGTGACGTCGTACCCCTCGGCCTGCAGATTGCGTGCGACCGCGAGAATCCGTGAGTCGTTGTCCCCCAATCGGAAGCCGGCCGGAAGTACGCCGGGATCGGAGTGGTTGAGCTCGACGCGCAGCGAGCCGCCCAGATCCCCCAGGGGGATGGGGGCGTCGAGGCGGCCGAAACGGATACGGAAGTCGTCCAGCAGGCGCAGCGCCTGCCGGGCGAAGTAACCGAGCTCCGGATGGTGCCTCTTGGCCTCCAACTCCGTGATGACCACGATCGGGAGCACGACCTCGTGCTCGTCGAAGCGGGTCACGGCGTTCGGATCGGCCAGCAGGACGCTGGTGTCGAGAACGTAGGTGCGCCTGTCGGGCATGCGGCGCTTTGTACTGGTCACCACGGAAGGACGTACCCCCTCGGATGAGGTCGGGGTGCGACGGCGTCGCGGGGAGTAGGACCGGGCTCAGGCCACGATGCGCGGGCCGAGCGCCGGCCCTCCGTCGCGTCCACGAGGTTCGTGCGAACCACACGGTCGTCCTGGTGCAAAGGGCCTCCCGGGCGGACGGCCCCATGCCGTCCACTGAGATGCGACGCCCTCCGACGGTGCTTTTCGGACGTCGACCTGGGAGGGGTATTCCCTCGAACGCGCGCCGCCATGCCATGGCATATGACGGACGGTTCGTGAACGACTGGTGAAGACGTTCCCCTACGAGCCGTAGCGGCGGTGGCGGGCCGCGTAGTCACGCAGGGCACGGAGGAAGTCCACCTTGCGGAAGGCCGGCCAGAAGACTTCGCAGAAGTAGTACTCGGAGTGCGCGCTCTGCCAGAGCATGAAACCGGACAGGCGCTGCTCGCCGCTCGTACGGATGACGAGATCGGGGTCCGGCTGGCCGCGGGTGTAGAGGTGCTCCGAGATGTGCTCGACATCGATGATCTCGGCGAGCTCCTCGAAGGAGGTGCCCTTGTCCGCGTGCTCCAGAAGGAGCGAGCGTACGGCGTCGGCGATCTCCTGGCGTCCGCCGTAGCCCACGGCGACATTGACGAGTATTCCGCTGTTGCCGTCGGTGGCCTGTTCGGCCTCCTTCAGTACGGACTGGGTGCGGCCGGGCAGCAGATCGAGGGTGCCCACATGATGGACGCGCCAGCGGCCGTCGGCGGCGAGGTTGCGGACCGTGTTCTCGATGATGCCGAGGAGGGGGCGCAGCTCCTGCTCGGGCCGGTCGAGGTTGTCCGTGGACAGCATCCAGAGCGTGACGACCTCGACATCGGTCTCGTCACACCAGCCCAGCATCTCCAGGATCTTGTCCGCGCCGGCCTGGTGGCCCTGCTCGGTCGTACCGCCGGACGCCTTCGCCCAGCGCCGGTTGCCGTCGAGGATGACGCCGATGTGCTTGGGCACCTGGGCGTGGTCCAGTCGGCCTTCCACCCGGCGTGCGTAGAGCCCGTACACCAGGTCGCGCAGGTTCACGATCTTCTTGCCCCTCCGTGCAATGACTCCGTGCGTATCAGTCTCCCCCGAAGCCGCCACACTACTGCGCAGGGCTGTGGGCGGCCCAACCCAGGTGTGTCACAAGTCCGTGATAGGGAGAGAAGCGTGACTGATTCCTCTCTCCACCATCCGTACCGGGCAGACCCCTCGCGCTACGACTCCATGGAGTACCGGCGCACCGGGCGCAGCGGTCTGAAGCTCCCCGCCATCTCCCTCGGCCTCTGGCACAACTTCGGCGACGACCGGACGCTGGACTCCCAGCGCGAGATCCTGCGCCGCGCGTTCGACCTGGGCGTGACGCACTTCGACCTGGCGAACAACTACGGTCCGCCACCCGGCTCCGCCGAGCTCAACTTCGGCAAGATCTTCGCCCAGGACTTCTCGGCATACCGGGACGAGCTGGTCATTTCGACCAAGGCCGGTTATCTGATGCACCCCGGCCCGTACGGCGAATGGGGCTCCCGCAAGTACCTGCTGTCCTCGCTCGACGCCTCGCTCGGCCGAATGGGGCTCGACTACGTCGACATCTTCTACTCGCACCGCTTCGACCCGGAAACCCCGCTCGAGGAGACCATGGGCGCGCTGGCGTCCGCCGTGCAGCAGGGCAAGGCGCTCTACGTCGGAGTCTCCTCCTACAACTCGGAGCAGACGGCGGAAGCGGCCCAGCTGCTGAAGGAGATGGGCGTCCCCGCGCTCATCCACCAGCCCTCCTACTCCATGATCAACCGCTGGACGGAGGACGACGGCCTGCTGGACACGCTGGAGGAGGCCGGCATGGGCTGCATCTCGTTCGTGCCTCTCGCCCAGGGGCTGCTCACCGGCAAGTACCTCAAGGGCATTCCGGAGGGCTCGCGCGCCACGCAGGGCAAGTCGCTGGACCCGAAGCTGCTGTCGGACGAGGTGATTCGCCGGCTGAACGGGCTCAACGACGTCGCTCAGCGCCGCGGCCAGTCGCTGGCACAGCTCGCCATCACCTGGGTACTGCGGGACGACCGGATGACCTCGGCTCTGATCGGCGCGTCGAGCGTGAGGCAGCTCGAGGAGAATGTCGCGGCACTGGCCGGTCCCAGGCTCACGGACGAGGAGCTGGCGGAGATCGACACCTTCGCGGTCTCCACCCCGGGTACGAACATCTGGGCCGACCGGGGCTGAGAGCGGGGTAACCGCGGCCCTCTTTCCAGAGGCTCACGGCCGGCTCACAGGAGCGTGGGAACAAAAACGGGCCGGTCCGTGGGGGGGATACGGACCGGCCCGAGGGGGGGTTTCCACCATAACCCTTCGTAAGGGATACCGCGCGCACCGGCTCGCCGCGATTACGCTGCGAGAGCGCCCAGCAGTAGCCCGGTGAGTGCCCCGGCGGCCATGAACGGGCCGAAGGGCATCGCCGTCTTACGGCCTGCTCGGCCCCGCAGGACAAGGCCCAGCCCGTACACGGCGCCGTAGAGGAAGCCGGCGAAGGCGCCCAGCAGCAGTACCCCCCACCCGTACCACCCAAGAGTTACACCCAGCGCGAGCGCCAGCTTGACGTCGCCGAAGCCCATGCCGTTCGGGTTGATCAGGAAGAGCAGAAAGTAGGCACCGCCGAGGGTGAGCCCGCCCAGCAGTGCCGACCGCCAGGATCCGGCCGCGCCGGGGACCAGGGCGGCGACCCCGAGGAGCGCTGCGGCCGCTGCGGACAACGGCAGGGTGAGGGCGTCGGGCAACCGGTGCACTGCACGGTCGACGAGGGCGAGCAGGACGACGACCGGCGCGAGCAGCACCCATACGACCACCTCGGGCACGGTCCCGGCGGCCGCGGCGAGCGCCGCGCACACGCCGCCGGTGACCGTAGCCGTGGTGACCGGCCGTACGCCGTACCCGCCCGCGTCGCGCGACCCGGGCAGCTGCGGCTGCGGCGCCACCGTGCAGGGACGGCAGCGCGCGGCGCCCAGCCATCCCGCGGCCGGACCGGTGAGCGGGTGGCCCGCCGGGCATTCCTTACGCCACGGGACGTCCGGCTCGACGGCGAGCCGGTACACCGCACGCGGCAGCAGCAGGCCGGCGGCCGCACCGAAGCCGGCGGCGAGGACGATCAGCAGCAGGTCCACGGTCAGACCTTAGGGACCTGCGCGGCACGGGTCATGGGCCCGGGGACCCAACAAGCAGCCCGCCGGCGGCGGACGGTCAGGCCGCGCTCTCCTTGCTGGCCACGATTCGCTCCATGTATGTCTCGCCCCAATCACCCAGCGGCAGCAGTGCCGTATTGAGCGCCCGGCCCAGCTCGGTGAGCGAGTACTCCACCCGCGGCGGCACTTCCCGGTAGACCTCGCGGTGCACGATGCCGTCCGCCTCCAGTTCGCGAAGCTGCTGGATCAGCATCTTCTCGCTGACGCCCTCCACATGCCGCTTCAGTTCTCCGAAGCGGTGCGTGCCGTCGTGCAGGGCCCAAAGGATCAGCGGCTTCCACTTCCCGCCCACGACGTCGACCGCCGCGTCGAGCCCACAGCTGTACGAGACCTTGCCCTTGGCCACGGCCAACTCCTCGCGTATGTCGCCATACCTCGTGAATGCCTACTTGATACTTACTGATCCGACCGTACTCCAGGCCAGAGCAGTATGCCGGCACCGCATACAGGTCGGGATCTGACCTGTATGACGGTTAGCGTCACCTCATGACGACCACCACGGTGTCCTGGACCGCGGCCAACGCCCGTCGCCTTTCCCGCCAGTCGCTCGCGTCACCTGCCAAGAGGTCCACGCCGGCCGAAGGCAGCGGGTGTTGACGTACGTGACGTTGCGACCGCGGTTGGGTCCGAAGGCCAGCACTCCGCGGTGGGCGGCGGTGTGCATCACCTGGCGCCACCGCGGCCCACGCCGCTCGACGGACCGGCGGCGCTCGCCGAGCTGGTGCACCGCTATCTGTACGCGTACGGGCCCGCCACCCGCAGCACTTCGCCAAGTGGCTGGCGGCGCCCGGAAGCTGGGCGGCCGGACTGTTCGGCACGCTCGCCGACGAGGGCCGCATCGAGCGGGTGGAGTGCGGAGCGGAATTCGGGTTTCCGTCGGCCTGGGTCGTCGCGGGCGACACCGAGTTCCCGTCCGCTCCCCCGCGCGGGCTGCGCCTTCTGCCGTACTTCGACGCGTACGTCATCGCCTCCCAGCCCCGCGAGCTGCTCTAACCCCGGCGCCGCATACACGCGCGCCCTTTCCGGCGGCCAGGCCGGCAATTTACCCGTCCTGCTCATCGACGGGACCGCCGCCGGCGTCTGGCACCAGCGGAGGTCCGGCCGGCGGATCGACGTCACGGTCGAGCCGCTGGCTGCCCTGACCGCCGCGCAGCGGAGCGCCCTGGCGGGAGAGGTGGAGCGGACAGGCGAGATTCTGCAGGGGGAACCACGGCTGACCGTGGGAGAGGTGACGGTCGGCGGGCACGCCTGACCGCGCCCCGGATGCGGCGTCCGGCCGATCCGGCGCGTCCGCTCATCCGTCTCGCCCGGTCGATCCGGACAATGCGGCTGCCGGCCGCCGCCGGCGGGCGTACGCTCACCCGGCATCCGACGGGAGGGGTGGGAGCCATGGGGCGGCGCTGGCAGGACGGCACGGGGAAGCTGAGGATTGCCGGGCGGGACGCCGACGGCCTAGGGCTGGAGATCGCGGCCTCGTACCGCGCCAGAACCCGCGGGCTGCTCGGCCGGGACGGTGTCGACGGGGCGATCCTTCTGACGCCGGCGGGCAGTGTGCACACGTTCCGGATGCGCTTCTCGATCGACGTCGCGTATCTGGACCGAGAACTGAACGTCATCGCCGTACGGACCATGAAGCCCGGACGCCTCGGACTGCCGCGGCTGCGGTCGCGGCACGTGCTGGAGGCGGAAGCCGGCGCGATGGAGGCCTGGGGCCTGCGGCCCGGGGTGCGCGTGAGCATCGGTCAGCCGAACTTGTCCGCCTGAGCGGTCAGCAGGACCGCCGGGATGTCGGGCGTCTTCGCGTCCACGAGGTTCGCGGTGTAGAAGGTGGCGACAGTGGCCCCGGACCGCACCACGTGGAAGACCAAGGGCACGGGCTCGCCCTCGTAGTCCCCGGTCAGCTGGTACGCCAGCGCGTCGTCCCCGGCCCTCGCCGTGTCGAGCTCCTTCACCCCGGTGTACTTCGAGGGGCCGTCCTCGCCCCCCTTGGCCGTGAAGCCGCCCGCGCACGCGCCGACCGCGGCCCGCAAGTCCCCGAGTACCCGGGCGGCCTCCCGGTTCGAGGCATGGGAACCGAGGAACTCCGTGACGACCGTCTGCTCGTCCTTGCCGCCTGCGAGCCGGCGGTAGACGGTGGCGGTCGCGAGCGGCTCCGGTTTGCCGTTGAGTACGGCGGTGAGCGGGAGGCAGGCCGACTTGTCCGCCTTCCCACCGGCGGGCGGGCTGCCGGGCAGCGTGGTGACGGTGTATCCGGCGACGTCTCCGGTGGCCAGGGCTGCCTTGTCCAACTCCGCGGCGGTGAGGGGCCCCCGTACGTTGTCGTCGGTCTGGCCCCGATTCTGCTTCTGCTTCTCTTCCTGCTTCTGCTCCTGCTTGCGCTTGCGTTCCTTTGCGTTCGGCTTCGTATCCCCGTCCGACGAACCCGAACCCGTGGCCGAACCCGAGCACGCAGCCGTACAGCCCATCGCCAGCGCCGCCACGGCCGCCATCAAAGCCATGCGCCACCGTCCCGTGCGTACGTTCATTCCCCACCACTCCCGTGCCCGTACCGGCCGTCGCTCGCTCGCTCGCAAGCTAACAACGGGCACGGACATGACGCATGGGCTTACGGACCCAGAGCCGGGCCCAAGGTCATCCCCCCGTGCCCCACTCCACCACCCAGCCGCGTTCCTCGAAGTGCGACCGGACGGTACGCGGGTCTTCCACCCACTCGCCGACGCTGTTCTTCTCCAGGGCGGGGTCGAGCGCGGTCTGGATCAAATAGCCACCGGATTCGCCGGCCTCGCCCGGGAGTCGTTCGACGAGCACATAGCGGCCCGCGCCCTCTCCGGCGAGCAACCGGCCGACGGTCCCCACCGGAACCGGAACCGGTTCAGGGTCCGGGTCCTGGCGGCACTCGTCCCGGTCCTGGCCCTGGTCCCTGCCCACTCGCGGCTCGTCCGCCTCGTCGCCGTACTCCGCCATCGCCACAGCCAGGTAGTCCCCGCCGATCCCCGCGGAGACCCGACGCAGTCGGTCCGCCGCTGCCGACGCTTCGTCACCGTCCCCCGCCCCCGACAGCAATGCCACGTCGGCTGCCTGGGCTTCGTCCTCCCGGGTCAGCAGGTCGTCGGTCCCGGTACGCCGGCCCAGCCTGAAGGCGAAGTTGCGAGCGACGGAGGACGACTGGATCGCGGCGGAGGGGTTCTGGGCGACGATCAGGCCGAGGCCCGTGTGGAGACCGACGGCGGCCTGGCGGGCGTATGCCGCGGCTCCCACGCTCTCGTCGCCCCGCGACAGTTCCTCAAGTCCCTCGATCACCCCGCGCAGTTCAGCCGCTTCGGCACGATCCGACTTCTCGTCGGCCTGGGAATCCCAGAGGAGGTCCAGTGCGCGGCGGTAGGTACGCAGATCCCCTTCCCGGCCCGAGTCGCGGGATACGGTCCAGAGGAGCACGGCGCAGATTCGTTCCGCCAAGGACGCCGCAAACAGCCTGGCATGGACGAGAGATGCCGAACCGGCGAAACTCTCCACACTCTCCAGCACCGTCACTCCAGCCAGTAGAACGTCCGGATCTTGGTTCCGCGTTCCTTAGAATACACCTTGCCCGAAATGCGCCCGCCCGTACCGCGAATGAACGGACCGCAGACTTCGGAACAGACACTGCGCGATGCACCACCCGCAATCGGCACACCGCCGGCTTTGTCTATGGCAAGCAGTGCATTGTGTTCGGCGTGTGTGTATCCCTTCTTGTTCATCTCGACCGGAACGTCCCCGAGTTGCCTGGCCATGCTGATCTGCTCCAGCGACAGGCCCTCGCCGCTGGCTGCCACCACGTTCTTCTCGACCCAGCCGCCCTTTCCGTCGGGGAACCTGGCTCGGATCACGGCCGTGGTCTTGTTCTTGACGTCCCAGTCGTTGCCGGCCTTCTTCTGGTACTCGGAAGAACTCCCCTGCAGATCGTCCGCAAGGTCGCGCAATTCCTGTTCCGTGCGCTTCTTGCACGGGTTGTTGTTGTGTACGAGGGCACTGGCCGAGCCCACGCCCACGTAATAGGTGTGAATTCCCCCGATGGTGAGGTCATGGGTCCGCAGGCGCTCGGTGAAGTGCCCGACCGCGGTGACCGGGAGGTCCGCACCCGATGAGGTGCGCAGCCGGTCTCCCGGCCTGATGTCTCCTGCGTCCGTCCAACGGCGCTCGTCGGCGAGCCAGAACGGGTGCGTGTCCGTGGCGGTGAGCGTGACCGCGCCACTGTCCCCGGCACGGCGGCCCCCCGCACGGCCGCCGTCCCTGGCATGCCCATCCCCGTCGCCGTCGTCGAGGACGGTGAGGACGGTGAAGTCCTTGTCGTCCTCGGTCGTGATGAGCGCCACCACGGGGCGTGCGGTGGTCAGCCCCCGGTCCGGATCGGTGACGGTGACCAGGTCGCCCAGCCGTACGTCCTCGATGGCGGTACGCGTGCCGTCGGCGAGCAGCACCTGCGTACCCGGAAGGAAGCTGTGCCTGCCGGTGCGGCAGGCGGCCTTGTCCGGAGCATTCGGATCGTCGGGCTTCTTCTCGCGTTTGGGGAGCTTCTTCTTGAGGTCCTCGACCTTGCCCTTGAGCCGGTCGATCTTCTTCTTGGCGTCCCACATTCCCTTGGCGCCACTGATCGTGTCGCCGCCGTGCTTGATCAGGTTTTCGACGACTTCCTTGCCCTTTTTCCACTGGGTGGGCCACCCGTACTTCTTGAGGACCTTGGCCGGCAGGCCGCCGATGAGCGAGGTCACGATGTTGATCGCGGTCTCGCCGCAGGATGCGGCGTTTCCTTCGGTGAAGCACTTGACCGCGTCGGTGATGCCGAGTTCTTCCGCGAGGATGGCCGCGAGTTTCTTTGCCGCCTCGACGGCCTTCTGCTTCTCCTTCTCGTACTCGCCCTCGGCGTCCTGGAGTTCCTTGAGCGCGGCGTCGTAGTCCTTTTCAGCCTGCGTCTTCTCCAGCGGATCGGTGACGACGGGGTGGGTGTCCCCCGTACCGCTGTCGCCGGTTTCAGTACCGTCGGCGCCGGCGTCGGCGTCGGTCGCGTCGCCTTTGCCGTCGTCGGTCTCGCCGGTCCCGTTTTCGCCGCCGTCCTCGCCGCCGTTCCGCGCCTGCGGATCGCCGCCACCGCAGTCCGCGCCGCCCCCGAGCCGGCAGACCTGCGCGCCGATCTTCGCCGTCAGCTCGGCACCGATGCCGGTCGCCACCAGCCCGCCGACGAGCGCCACGACCACCAGCACCAGACCCAGGTACTCCACCGCCGTCTGGCCACGGTCGGCGACCCCGAGCCGGAACATCCGCCGCGGAGAACAGCCGTGCGGACGACCGGCGTTCACGGCCCGGCGGACTCGGCTCCGGTCACGGTTAGCAGGCATGCTCACGACCGTAGGCAGCGGGTCACCTCGACGCATGGGCCTGCAGGCCCAACCAGGGACCTCAAATCGGAGCGGCCGGTCAAGGCCTCACAGCCGGGCGTTGGCGTGGGTACGGCGCTCCCGCTATCTCCGGCCGTCCATCGCCAGGTCCAGCACGACCGCGATCGCACACCCGGCCAGCACCGCAGCCGTGGGGGCGGCGATGCCCTCCACCGACAGCACCTGCCAGTTCAGGGCCATGTCCGCCGCCCGGTTCACCAGCGGGACGGTGAGAGCTGCCGCCAAGTGCGGGACAGGATGCTCACGGTGCGGTTCCGGGTGGGCTCGGGAGGCTGCCAGGGTGACCAGGAGAGCGCACAGCAGGGTCGGCAGGTGGAAGAGCAACAGCCGCCAGCCGAAGGACCCGGTGCGTTCCGCCGAGGAGAGTGGTTCGGTGACAGCACTCCAGAGCATGTACTGACTGAGCAGCAGAACCACGATGCCGGTGGCCCAGGCGCGCATCAGCCCGAAGAAGGCCGGGGCCCGCGCGGGGCGGCTGCGCTGCCAGGGGTAGGGCTCCTGCGAGCTGCTGCGCATGGGGTGGCTGCCTTTCGCGGGTAGTCGTCGAACGTGGCCGCGGGCGAGCGGGTTCGCGGAACTGTACGGAAGCGGACGCTCCGGGGCCATGGGCCCCTGGGCCCACCGCGATCGCCGGATGCGGCCCCAGCGGCGGCCCCAGCGGCGGGCCCGGGGCGGCCCAGGTGCGGGGGTTCCGGCTGCGTACGGCATTCTTGACCGCGCTGGACCGAGGCGCGCGGCACAGGAGAGGGGTAGCGGCAATGGGGAAAAACCCACACGTCAGAGCGCTGGCCGAGCTCATGCCGCCGGTGCACGGCGCCGATGAGCAGGTGGACTGGGCGGCTGCCGAAGCCGTCTGGAACACCCGTTTCCCGGCCGACTACATGGCGTTCATGGCGGCCTACGGCGGCGGTGGAATCAACGGCGAGGCCGGTGTACTGCTGCCGCTGCCTCAGCAGGGCCCGCAATGGGAGCCCGGCTGCATCGCGAGCGAGACGGCGAACGCCCGCTACGCGTGGGAGACCGACGGCGGCCGGAGTTCTCTCGGCATCGACCCCGACGCCATCCTGGCGTGGGGCGTCACGGCCGGCCCGGACATCCTGTGCTGGCTGACCACGGACGAAGATCCGGATCGCTGGCCGGTGCTGGTCGTCGGCCGTCATACCTCGTCGAGGTTCACGGTCCATCCGTACGGAATGACCGAGTTCCTGTGCAAACTCTTCCTCGACAATTTCGAGGAGTGCCCCGTCAGCCTCGTCTTCTGGGACGGGGCCCCACCGCGCTTCGTGCACTGGCGCGAGGAGCAGCGGCGCTGGCAGGCCGGGCTGAACCCGGACACGGGCGAGCCGGATCCGTACGCGGGTGTCGCTGTCGGCTAGGCCCTGTCCGGGCAATCTTCGAGAATCAGCCCGCGGCGTCGGACGCGGCGCATCGCAAGGCGGAGGATCGCCCCCGTACCGGACGCACTTGGGCGACTCCGGCAACGCAGCGAGGTGCCGTAGCTGTCGTCGCGGGCCCGACAAGATCGCCCGGACAGGGGCCTAGGCCCCCCGGCCGGTGACCGCCACACTGGTGACGATGCGGTTGATCTCCGCGTCGGACAGGGCGTTCCCGGTGGCGTTGATCCGTACGAGCACCGGTTCGTCGTCGGGGTCCATCGTCACGACGTCGACGCCGCGGACCCGCTCGGCGCCCTGGCCGACGGCGTACGTGTAGTCGATCCGCTCGGCGTCCCGGTCCCCGATACGGAACTGCTTGCTGCCGTTGATCTTCGCACCCGGCTGTACCGAGGCCATGGCCCCGGCCGCCGCCGTGGCCGCGTCACCCGCCTTCATGAAGCGCAGTTGTACGGCCACCTTGGCGACCTCGTCCCGGTTCTTGCCCGTACCCTCGACCAGCACAGCGGCGGCATCGGCCTCGCCTCGGCTGCGGGCGGGAAGCTCCGTCCATCCCTCCGGACAGGACAGCGAGACCGCCCCGGCCCGCAGCGTCTGCCTTCCGTCGCCGGCCCCGGACGGGCCGTCCTGGGCCGCCCCGCATCCGCTCAGTACGCCGAGCAGGCCGGCCATGCCCATCGTGGCCGCCGCCAGGCTCCTGGCGTAGGCGTGCGTGGGCTCATGCGGAGGTTTATGCGCTGGTTCGTAGGAATGCGAGTTCGTGTACGCACCTGGCAACATCGCGTCTCTCCTCCCGCTCGCCCGGTCAGTTCGCACAGTAGCTGTAGGGCGTGTACGCCCTGGTCCCGTCGGCCTTGGGGGCGCCCAGGAACTTCGCCTCCTCCAGCTCCATGTGGCTGTTCTCGAAGCTGATCTTCGCGCCGAGGCTGAGGCCGAGGTTGACCTCGAACCCGTACTCCTCGGCGGAGATCGATCCGATGAACCGCTGGTAGCTCGAGATCCCGTCGCGGAACATCAACCGGCCGAAGTCGTCGGCCGCCTCGGCCGGCAGCCGGTCAGGTGCCCTGTCCCCGTAGATGTACGTGAAGGGGGCGGCATTGTCGCCGGAACCGTCCAGCCAGTTCTCGACGATTTCGCGGTTGCCCCTGACCTCGGCGACCTTGCGCGGATCGCTCTCCGTCGCCGCGTCCCCGGGCGGCGGGAAGGTCAGACTGTTGGTGACGACGTGCGTCTCCCGGTCCTTGTCCGAGCCCTGTGCACTGGCCTTGTCCTTCTTCGGTTTTCCGGCCGCGTCCGTGTCCCCGCTGCCGGCGTTCCGGTCGCCGGTGATCTTGCCGTTCTCGGTCCTGCGGGTCTCCATGGACTGGGTGATGTCGATCCGGGCGACCGAGCCGTCCGCGTAACGCATCACGGTCATCGTTCCGGTCCGGATCTGCCCCTTTTCGACCTTGTCGCTGAGGGGCCCGAAGGTGAGCTCGGCCGTACCGGCGTACTCCAGCTGGAACTGGTAGGTGTAGCCCCTCGTCGGCGGCTGCGTCGCGTTGTTGTTGGTGATCGTCGCCTCCGGGGCGATCTTGAGTTTGCCCCCGAGCTGGAGGGCGAGTCCGTCCTCGCTCTTCTGCGCCTTCTTCAGCGCTAGGTCGCCGGTGCCCTCGAGGCCGATTTTGCCGAAGGTGATGTGCTGGTCGCCAAGACGCTTGTTGAGCTTGTCGCGGAGGTTCGCCTCCTCTGCGATGGGGCCCTTGCCGAAGATGGCCAGCAGGCCGTTGCCGGCGGAGCCGCCGTGTGCGGCGGAGTGGCGGTTGGACAGCTCAAGTGCTTTGAGCCGCTCGACGTCGTCCCGCAGCTCCTTGGCCTCTTCCCTGCTGTTGAACAACCAGGTGTCGCCGATGGTCACCTTGATACCGGCGCCGAGTTCGACCTTCTCGCCGCCGAGTTTCCCTAACCGCGCGCCGGCCTTCGGGGAGCCCTTGACGCCGATGGAGGCGGCGTCCGTGAAGGTGAGGAACACCTTGGTCCTGCCGTCGGGGGTCGTGAACTCCTGCTCCTGGAAGCCGTATTCGTTGCCGAACGAGAACCAGGCGATCTTCGCCTCGGCACCCGCCTTCTCCTCGGTCGTGGACGTGTTGCAGAGCGTGGGCTCGTAGTCCTTGTCCTGCTTGCCGGGCGTCCCGGCGGCTTCGGGGCCGCTGCCGCAGTCGCCGCCGAACAGGCGGCAGATGGCGGTGTGCAGACCGCCGGTGATGGCGCCGCCGACGCTGGTCGCGGCGATACCGGCGATGAGCGCGACGACCACGACGACCATGCCGAGGTAGTCGAGGGCGGTGGCGCCGCGGTCGAGGGCGCGGGTGCCGCGGTCGACGGAGCGGGTACCGCTGTCGGGGGCGCCGCTGTGGGGGGCGGGTGGCCGGTTGCCTTTCCGGCCAGTGCCTCGGCTCGGTCTCACGGTCCGCCTTCCCACCGTCATGGTCGTGCCGGCCTGTTCTCCACCGGTCCGGTTTCCGGTCCGGACCGGTCTTCGGTCCGGTTCCGGTCGTGAAGGACGGTAGGAGCGGGTACTGCGCCTGGCGTGGGCCCGAGGGCCCAAGTCGACCTCTGGGAGGGCCTGAAGTTGACCCTGGGACCGGTGGGTCCGTGGTGTTGCCGACTGATTCAGCCCCGGGCGGGCCGAAATGGGCTGGCTGAGGCGCTGGTCGCACCGGCATCCTGTCCACATGCTGATCAGAGAAGCCACAGCGGAGGACTGGCCCGCCATCTGGCCGTTCTTCCGACAGATCGTCTCCGCGGGCGAGACCTTCACGTATCCGCTCGACCTGAGCGAGGAGGACGGCCAGGACTGGTGGCTGGTGTCCGACCCGAACCGCACGGTCGTCGCCGTGGACGACGCAGGTGTGGTCCTTGGTACGGCAAAGATGAACCGCAACCACATGGGCAATGGCTCGCACATCGCGAGTGCCAGCTACATGGTGGACCCGAAGCATTCGGGACGGGGCGTGGGCCGGGCGCTGTGCGAGTACACGGTGGAGTGGGCGCGTGCGGCGGGTTACAGGGCGATGCAGTTCAACGCGGTCGTGGAGACGAACGAGAACGCGGTGAAGCTGTACCGGTCAATCGGCTTCGAGGTACTGGGCACGCTCCCGGAGGGCTTCCGGCACCCGACCAAGGGTTTTGTGGGCCTGCACATCATGCATATGGCGCTCTGAGCGGACGGGGGCCAGTTGGGGCCGGCGGGAGTCCTGCGCGGACGAGTCGCACTGCGGCCACTGGGTCCGCCGCACGGGTGACCGCCCGGTCCACAAAGACATGTGACGCACCAGCGGCAATGGCAGCCACGCGGTGTGCCGGGCCGGGCGTGCTCGGACGGGGACTCTCCGGGGAGCGCGACTCCCGGCGTGGCGATCAGGGTGTCAGGTCCCAGCGCACCACGAAGTGGCGTGACTTCCCGCGGTGACGCGATCACGCCGTGGCATCCAGCGTGTTGCGCCAGTCGGGCCATGCGCAGCACCTGCTCCTCGGTCGAGTCGTTGACGCCGACGTCAGCGAGATCGGAGCTGGTCATGCTGGTGACGACGGTCAGAGCCAGGACGCGGAGGCGTGGAAAGTCGCCGTCACCCGAGCCGCACTCACCCCGCCCGACGTAGGGCCAGCGCCGTGGCCAGGGTGGCGACCAGGCCTCCCGTGCCCGCCGCGATCAATGCCACGGGTGGCGTGGTGAGGTCGAGCAGTACCCCGCCGCCCAGATAGGAGATCGCCGCGGCCACGCCGACCGCCCCGTACAGGCTGCCGAAGACCCGGCCCATCAGGTCCGTGGGTACCGTGCGCTGGATCAGGGTGTTGGTGGCCACGTCCATCGCCGCGATGCCGAGGCCGCGCGTGGCCTGGACGGCGAACGCGGCGGCCACCGACCAGGCCAGGCCGGTCAGCAAGTTGCCGGTACTGCTCACCGCGAAGCCGAGCAGCAGCAGTACGGTCATCGAGAACTTCGGCCCCCGGCTGCCGAGCAGCGCGTAGCCCGCGAACAGTCCGATCCCGACCGCCGCCAGCAGCAGACCGACCGCGGAGTCGCCGCCGTGCAGGGTGTCCCTGGCCAGGAAGACGAGTGCGACGTCGTCGATCGCGTTGAACCCCACCACGGCGAAGAAACCGAGCCCGATCACCCGCAGCAGCGGAGTAGCCACGATGTAGCGCAGTCCCTCCTTCGTTTCGCTCCACATCGTCGTGGTCCTCTCGATCGACGATGCGGGCCGCGTGCCGGGCAGCAGGGCCAGCAGAGCCGCTGACAGCAGGAAGGTGCCCGCGTCGACGAGCAGCACCCCGCGGATATCCAGCAGCGGCAGGAGCAGCGCCGCGACCAGCGGTCCCAGCGTCTCGCCGCCGTTGGTGCCCAGGCCGACAGCGGCATTGGCACCCTCGAGGTCCCGGTCGCGTACGAGCGTGGGGACGATGGCGCGAGAGGCGGGCTGGAAGATCTGGCCCGCGATGGCGCGAAGCCCGACGAGCACCAGGAGTACGGGCATCGAGGGCATCCACAGCGCGACCAGCGCCATGAGCGCCGCCTGCACCAGCTCGCTGGTGACCATGACCCGCTTGTGGTCGAACCGGTCGCTGATCGCGCCGGTCAGCGGCCCGAGCAGAGCGGGTGCGAAGTCGCCGACGAGGAGCAGCAATGCCACGGCCAGGGCCTGCCCGGTTGAGTCCGCGACGTACAGCATCAGGGCAACCAGGCTGAGCGAGTCGCCGAGGAAGGACACCGTGCGGGCGGTCCACAGCACGCTGAACGGCCGGTTCGCTCGAATCAGCCGGAGCGCCCCGGCGGGCCTCGTTTCCACCCGGAGGATCCTCCCGGATGGCTGAGCGCCGGACCATTGCATTTTGCGCGCGCCCTGTAGCGGCCGGCCCGTTCATGTGGCGTCCGGCCGCATGGCGGACATAGCGGCGGTCCGGACCGCAAGGGGCGCAACGGTCCGGACCTGGTGTAGGGTCTCGCCGCCGATGACATGTCGATCTTCTGTGACCTGCTGGTTCTCTGTTGTCTCACCGCGATGTCACCCAAGATCAGTCTCAGATCG